>JAZSRU010000185.1:0-34508 GCA_045538635.1 Victivallaceae bacterium | reverse complement strand
CAATATCCCGCTTTTCTTTGAAAGTGAAAGGGGGTTTGGGGGAAAGCGAAAACCCTCTTTTCTCGTGAAAAGAAAGTTTTCGCTGTCCCCAAATCTCGCCCCCTTTACTCTCATAGAACTGCTGGTCGTAATAGCAATCATTGCAATCCTCGCAGGCATGCTTCTCCCCGCCCTGAATAACGCCAGAGAACGCGCACGCTTGAGTAAATGCGGCAGCAATATGCGCCAGATAGGTATGGCTATGCATATGTACACCAACGACTTTGATGAATGGACTCTCGGAAACTTCTACATTCAGGCAGGTTATACAGACCAGAGCAGCGGCAATGGTGTTCGTTGGGGCGACCTTATCTGTAAATCAAAAAACCGCCCCCAGTTTTCACAGGGCTATATAAAAGATGAATTCGATTGGAACGGAAAAGCCAAGGGCTTGCTCGCCTGTCCGTCAGAAACTGGTATTGAAAGCTCAGGATGGGGCAACAGCAACTACGGCTTCACCAACTATTTCCGTTACAAAAGCGCAACTGAAGCCTTTCAAGTTCCATGGGACAACATGGAATATGACCAGTATGATATTGTCAAAGGCACCCTTTTCCGGGGGCCGAGAGTTTTCAGACCGTCTGCCATGCTTTATATGACCGAAATAGATATCGGCAAATCCATGGCAAACGGCAAAGATGGCGGCAAACTGCCATCCAGACGGCACAAAACTCAGGCAAACGGACTTTTCGCTGATATGCATGTACAAACTTACAAAGTTTATTCAAGTGCCGTCAGCACCAATATTTTCCCATGGACCCACAATTAAAATTACCCCGGTAAAAAATGATTTTAGATATTACAGAATTTGGAGCTGTCACTGACGGCAAAACTTTAACGACCGATGCAATACAGAATGCTCTTGATAAATGTGCAGCTGCAGGAGGAGGTATTGTAAATGTTCCTGCAGGAGAATATAAAACCGGAACGATTTACCTCCGTTCAAATGTTGAACTGCATTTGGAACACGGTTCAAAGCTGATCGCTTCCGATAATCTGGATGATTACAATCCTCCTGATGCTTACCCGCAGAACTGGTCTTCAGATTACGAACAGTGGAACAAATGTCATCTGATACTCGGCATTGAAATAAGCAATGCGGCCATCACCGGCAGTGGAACTGTTGACGGCAATGCAGAAGCATTTTTTACACAATCCCATACATTCAGAGGCGATTTCGGCTGGCGTTACGGCTTACGCATGGCAAGAGATAAACAACTTCTCCGCCCGGGACAGATGGTGATTTTTGTAGAGTCAAAAGATATTGCAGTCAGCGGTATCAGAATGCAGAACAGCACATGCTGGACACTCACTTTTCATGGTTGCGAAAATGTCAGAATTCATGGATTGGACATCAAAAACAAACGCTATCACGGAAATACAGACGGTATTGATATTGACTCCAGCAGAAATGTTGTAATCAGCGACTGTATCATCGACACCGGTGATGATGCCCTGACTCTGCGCGGCGACAATATGAAATTACTTGATCAGAGCAAAGTCTGCGAAAATGTAACTATCACCAACTGCGTTCTTGCCAGCGGTGTTTGCGGTATGCGCATCGGTGTCGGCAAGGGTACGATCAGAAATATTTCAATATCCAATCTCTCAATCAGCGAATGCGGTATTCCTTTCCATATTCAATCAATTTATCACAAAAACAACGATGTCGGAGTCAAAATTTCCGATTTACGCTTCAGTAATATAACCTGTGCGGAATGTACAATTCCAATACTTATTGAATCGGGATCGGATTTGAATACTGCTTTTATTAAAAATATTTCATTCAGCAACTGTTCATTTTATTGCAGCCACTCCATGTTGATGAATGGCGGCGGTAAATGCATCCCGGAAAATATCATATTCAGCAATATAGACTTTTTTGTGATAAATCCGGTATTCAAACTTCTTGCAAACCCCAAACCGGAACACTTTTTCTGCCTCAACAATGCAAAAAATGTCATCATGGATTCAGTCAGGCTCCATTGGTTGACCACAGAGGAAAACTGGCAGGACTGCCTTTTGCTGAACAATGTTGAAAATCTGATTATGAACAACTGTTCTCTGCCGGACAGAAAATAACCGTTTCCATCATTATTTCAGTATAAAATAAAAGGCTCTGTACTAAATGCAGACTGATAATTTAAAAAACTGAGGGGTTTGGGGTATAGTATTTTGCGCAAGCAAAATACGGGGCGTATCATCGCCTTTTATTTGCTATCGCCTTGGCAAAATCTCAAAGTATATTTTTACTTTTGGATATGCTATTGCGACAGCATACAAAAAGAGAGCTTGCTCTTCCCAATGTGGCTAATCGTGGCAAAAGATTTTCTTTGTCATCCCTCAAAAAAGAGGGAGGACAAAGGAAACATTTTGCCACAACCAGACAAGACTGACACCACTCAGCCGCTGACACTATCGCACCAGCGTTACAAAACGGGGATGGATATCCCCCGCCAGGGTCGCTAGGGGGCGGCGCAAGCCCCCTTGCAATAAAAAATCAGTCAATGTTTAGTACACAGCCAAATAAAAAAGCCGCTTTTCAGAGCGGCTTTTTTTCTGTTTTTACATAACGGTTCAATCTTCTTCAACTACGAGAAAGTAACCGTCATTGGAAACATTGTTCTTTGCCTCTGCAGTCAATTTCTTATCTGCATTTTTGAGGTCTGCTGAACTGCATACAACTGCTTTGCCGTTTACACTCTTGGTATGTTCTGCGGCATCACATTTACTTGAACCATTTTCCTTGCAGGGCGCAGCAGATTTGACAATATCCATTTTCTGCGCAGACTTGTCGTCGCGTGCCTCTGCACAAGTCATCGGCTGCATATCCTTGCCGTCAGCAGTTTTGACCGCATGAGCATGATGATGACCTTTGGCGGCAGGTTTAACTTTTTTAGCGATCCATGTACTGCCGTCAGCGGTTTCCCAGATCATAACTGCTTCATCAAGAACTTTGCCGTCGGGTCCGACAGCTTCAGCCGCCCAGATAGCGACCGGGCAAACAGATTCGCCCTTCATCGTTTTGGTGTGTTTTACAGCCTTGTCTTTGCACTTGGCACCTTTGGCATCATCACCGCACGCAGAAGCCATAGCGAATGAACTGACACTTGCAATCACGAGAATTGCACCGATGATTGTTTTGGTGAACTTCATATATTTCTCCTTTTTTTTATGGAAATACCGACATGATATTCCCGGGTTCAACAGAGATGAATATATTTTCAGCAAATATTTTTTCAAACACAAAAGTTTTATAATCAACAAATTAGAAATAATCAGCAAACTTATATAAAAAATTTTTTCATTTTTTTTAAAAACGGTGCAATATTTAAAATAGTTTAGCGTCTAAATTATTAGAAAGCTAAAATAAATAAGTTTTCAAAAACATAACCCAAAAAGAAAGGAAAAGATCATGAACAAGTTCTTCAAAATCACAGTTGTTGCCGCAGTAACATTCACCGCAGCAGGAGTTTTCGCCGCACCGCCCAAACATCATCACGATGATAACAAAGGTCTGCATCTGGCAACCGACATCGTCAGACTTGTTGACAGCTGCGTAAGATTACTGACCGGCACTCCGCAAACCGTTGTTGTCAATCAGCCTGCAGCAGTCGTTGCCACTACCGTTCCGGCAGTTACAACAACAATTCAAACTCCGGTCATTGTCGCACCGCCGCCCCCCCCGGTTCAGCAGGTTTATATCAACAATACAGTTACGCACCGTCCGCTCGTAATCAAACAGCAAGTCCGTCGCAATCCGCCCAGAGTTTATCACAAACCCGCCCAGAAACACAAACCGAACCGCCGCCGCTGAAAAATTCCGGCTGCCCTCCCCGTTTGCATTGAATCAATCAGTGCAGCCGGGGATTTTTATTGTATAATGCAGCAGCTTACAGAATCATCATCCAAAAGGGTGAATTGACATAGTAAACGCACACGACTATAAAAATGAGCGTGCGTTTATTTTTATAATCGTCACATCATAAAAAAACGATTTTTTTAAAAAAATGATTTGCTTTTTTATTTTTGCAATGCTATTGTATCTTCAGAGTGGTTTAAACCACTATAAGCCACAACCACAAAAAGGTGTTTCATGATTCCTGTTTCAAAAAATAAATCCCACTCTGTCATTGATAAAACTTTTCAAATCATGGAAGAGGATATTCTGCAGGGCAAATTCAATCCCGGCGACCGTCTGCCGGGCGACCGCGAACTTGCAAAAATCTACGGTATCGGCCGCTCATCCATGATCAAAGTTCTCGAAAAATTGCAGGACAGTCGCTATATTGAACGCATTCCTGTTTACGGGACATTTGTCCGTTCCGACCTTGCCAAACGCCAGCAGATTTTCTCCATTGCATTTGTTACACCGGATACGGTGCTTTCACCGGAAAATATTGATATTGCCAGCTGGAACGGCATCATGGAAGTTCTGCAGGGAATATTTGAAGAAGCGGCATTGCATCCGGGTATCCAGATCACTCTGCAGCATGCCCCCGACCCTGATGATGATGACATTCTCAAACAGCAAATTGAAAATATCAGCAAATTTGATGCTGTGATTTTCTGCGGCTGCAAAATGAGAAAACTGAAACAGCTGTTTGCCATGACCGGCAAACCGGCGCTGGTGATTTTGCCTAAGCTTCAACAATTTCCGGAAATTTTCCCGTGTTTGTACTTTAATCACCTGCCCGCAATCGAAGAGATGGCAAATTATATTGCAGAAATCGCCAATTCACGCAAAATAGTTCTGCTGCACAGCAAAACAGCATTCTCGGAAACTATTGAAATCATGAATGTCATCAAAAATGTTTTCGATGCTGAAAATATTCAGGCGGAATCTGTTTATATTGACCATGTTCCTGCCTCTGATGCAGATACTCATGCCATACTTGATGCACATTTCGGTTCGTGGAGCGATTTGAAAAACAGCGTTATCTGGTGTTTGAACCGCAGAACTCTGCCGGTTTTAAACTATCTCATAAACAAAAATCAAATCAATGCACAACTTTTCGGCGGTCCCGCAAACATTGCCGCCGGAAATATTTATCCGCCGGTAACTTACCTCAAAGAACCTTACAGCCAAATCGGCAAAAATGCAGTTGCCATGCTCTTTAACAAACTTAACAGCAATATAAATTTCGATAATACAACTCTCAATCTTTCAATCTATTACGGCTCTAAACCATTACCCAAGGAGGAATTATGAAAAAAACAAGCCATTTTACATTGATTGAACTTTTAGTTGTGATTGCGATTATCGCAATCCTCGCCGGTATGCTGCTCCCCGCTCTCAACAAAGCCCGCGAAAGAGCGCGAGCCTCCGAATGTTTGAGCAATATGCGCCAGTATGTTCAAGCTTATGTAATGTATTACACCGATTATGACATCTGTCCGCGGGCATTGTCTTCGGACGGGCTCCGCTGGTTTCTGCGTCTGCCAAAAGACAACTATATCAAAACTGCCCTCACCTGTCCCACTCATCCGAATGCCGACCCTGCAAACGGCAAAATCGGTATCGGCTTGAACTACCGCACTTTCGGTTTGAGCGATAAAACTATTCCTGAATCAAAACCGAGTGCCATCGAAAATTTCAACACCTCCAGCAAACTTGTTGTATTTTTTGATGTTCCGGATCATTATTACGGTGCATACAGCAACGGGATTTATCAGGACAACCCCAATGTCAGCAACGGAATTTCCCTGCCCCACGGTCTGCGCGGCAATGCCGGCTGTTTTGACGGCCACGCTGAAAGCATGGACAAAACAGAAGTTATGAAAAAACCACGCTGGAGTCCGGTTTTGAAAGACGGTGTTCTGGCAGAAAATAAATAAAAATACCCCCGGAGATTTGAAATGTTAAAAAAATTATTGCTGCCGTTTTTGCTCTGCTCGGCTGCTATCGCAGCTGAACCGGTCCTCAAACTCGATTTTGAAAATGCCGCCGAAACTAAAAAAATGCCGACCGCAGATGGCGTTTCCGGCAAAGGAATTCTGCTCACAAATCAGGAATTTGTCATTCCGTCACAGGGCAAAGTAACTCCAGATGAAGGCTCTGTTACATTCTGGATCAAGCCTGTTGACTGGGATATGAACTCAAAAGAATTCAAATTTCTGCTTTCTGCTGAAGACACAAAAGCTCAAAAAGGCAGAATGATTATCTACAAATACAAAAATCCCGGTCTCGGATTCACTTTCCTTTTCGGCGCAAACGGCAAAGTCACCAAAGATTTCATCTACACCAACAAAGATGACAAATCTCTCCTGAACAAAAATCAATGGAATTTCATTGCCGCCACATGGAACACAAAAGCAAATTTAATATCCTTTTATATCAACGGCAAACTCATTAACAGCGCATACCTCAAAAAAGATATGTTCTTTGAAAAATTTACCAATTTCAAACTCAATGCCCGTGGTTTTGCCCCTTACGACCGCAAACAGAAAACAGTTTATGACTCCATCCATTTTTACAAAAATGCGCTCTCTGAAAAAGATGTAAATTTCCTCTATCAGGCTCAACTTCCGCGTCCGAAACTCGCTTATGAAAATCTGAAAGACCCGATTTTCACTCTGCCGCTGATCAAAACTCCGCCCGTCATCGACGGCAACTTCGTTGATTCCGAATGGGCAAGCTGCGCCAGAACTACCGGTTACACTTTAACCTGGAATCAAAATCCCGAACTTCAAAGCGATATGCCGACTGATTTATATGTCGGTACTGACGGAAAAAATCTCTACTTCTGCACCTCATCCCGCCTGAACAGCGGGTCTGATATGAAAACAACTCCCCGTGAGCGTGACGGAGCAGTTTATGCCGATGATGCCGTCGAAGTTCATATAACACCAGCCAACAGCAAAGAAAATGTCCATTTGATTTACAATGGACTCGCAAATATTTATGACAAAATCGGCAATAATGTCAAATGGAACGGCAAGTGGAACATAAAATCAGGCATTTATGAAGGGTTGTGGATCGCTGAAGTTGCCATACCTTTGAGCGAACTCAAAGGCGTTTTCAAGGATGGAGATGTCTGGAAAGTAAATTTCTGCCGCGACTATCCGACCGACGGCACGATCATTTTCTCATCTCTCGGAGCCAGCAGTTACCTCTACAAACCGTCTGTTGATATGAAACTTGCACAATCCGGTACCGCGGCACGCTTTTTTATCAATTACCGCGACCTTGATGACCGCAAAATCAACACCGACCTCGAAATCCTCAACCCCGGCAAAAATGCCCAAAATGTCACTTTCTGTGCCGATATAATCGATGCAAACAATAAAGTTTTGCGCAGCGAGAAAAAAAGCGTTACTATCGCTCCGAACTCGATCGGCAAATTCAACTTCTCCGATAAACTTGCAGGCATCAGCTGTGCAATTATCCGCATCGGAGCTGTCGATGAAAAAGGTAATTATATTTTCCGTCAGGATGTTCCTTTGCGTTTTGAAGACAAAATCGCCATCAGTTTCGATACCAATATCAAAGCTGAAACCCTTACCATCGATGTCGATTGCTCACGCCACATCAGCGCAAAAAATACAGCAAAAGTCAAAGCAGAAATCATTGACAAAAATAACAAAGTGTTCCGCACCATCATGCTTAAAGGAACAACTCCTGCCAATGGTGTATTCAGCTTGAAATCTCTCCCCGTCGGAGAATATTTCATCCGCTGCAGCTTCTTTGACGCCAATGGCAAAGAACTGCTCACCCACAAACAACCTTATGACCACATCGGTCAGCCTGAATGGATAAAACGCAAATCCGGTACCAATCTTCCCATCCCCTACCCCTACACCAAACTCGTTTGGAAAAACAATACTTTGAGCTGTATCGGCCGTACTCACACCTTCGGCAAAAATCTGATACCGGACTCCATTACTTCACAAAAAACCGAACTTTTTGCCGCCAAACCGCAGCTCACATTTGTCAGCAAAGGCAAAAAATACACCGTTGATAATTTCAACATCAAACCGACCAAAACAGACGACCAATTTATTGATTACGTCTTCAATGGCAAAGCTGCCGATATAACTTTTGAAGGCACTCTGCACACCGAATATGACGGATTTTTCTGGTATGACCTCAAAATCATCCCATCCGGAAGCAAGGCTGAAATCGACAACCTGCGCCTGACTTTAACCTATCCGGACAAAGTCGCAACTATGTTCAATGCTCACTTTTTCGCCCGCGAAAACCGCGTTGGCAAAGTCAGCAAAAACATAAATTTGAAACGCTTCCCATCCGTCTGGCTGGGTAATCTCGATGTCGGTCTGACATTCTTCACTGAAAGTTTTGAATTCTGGCGCAACCGCGATGAAAACTACGCCTACACTATTGAAAAAAACAAAAATAATGTCAAACTCAATATCAATTTCATCGACAAAAAAACCATCATCTCCGCAGCAAAACCATTCAATTACGCTTTCGGTATCGAAGCAAATCCGGTGAAACCAACCTCAAAAAAATTCCGCTCATGGCGCGTTTTCGGACACAATCCGTACAATATTTCCCATCCGTGGCAGGTTGACAAATCAACCAAAAAATATCCCGGCTCCGGCGGATTTTTTGACCCGACATTCACCTCTGTCGAAGGCTTCCGCAAAAATATTGACGACCACAAAAAGAAAAATGCCCTCTTTACGGTTTATTTAAACGCCTTTATCGCAAGCGGCGACTCAACCGAATTCAAAATCTTCAACAAAGAATGGGCAAACCCCTACAATGCTTATCCCAACTGCCCCAACAGTTCTTTCACCGATTACATCACATGGCGCATTGAACATTTGATCAACCACGGATTGCAATCAGTTTATGTTGACAGCCTCGGCGCAATAAACTGTTACAACCCGATTCACCGGTGCGGATATATCTCCGAAGACGGCAAAACCGGACTCACTTACCCCATCCGTGCTTCACGAAATTACATGAAACGCATCTATACCATGCTGCATCAGCCCGGACGCGATCAGGAACAGAATTTCCTCTGGGCGCACATGTCCGCCCGTACCAGCGCGCCTATCAACGCATTTGTTGACTTTCAGGCTTCCGGCGAAGAAGTTGAGTACAAAGTGATGAAAGAAAGCAATTACATGAGATTGTATTCTCTTGATGAATTCCAGATATACTTCATGCACAATTCCGGTGTCATTGCCTGTCTGCTGCCCAATCTCGGACGCGTCGGTCCCAAATCTCACCGTTACATCGACAAATACAACGACCAAATCATCTTGCATTGTCTGCTGCACGATGTGATTTTATGGATGGCATGGTGCAACGAGCGCACGCTCATACCGTTTTACAACAAACTGGACAAATGGGGATATACGGATACTGATTTGGAATTTGCAAGCTACCGTATTCAAAATGGCATAACTTGCAGCAATCCGGAAATCAAAGTCAGCTATTACCGTTTGAAAAAAGCAAATAAACTCCTCGCCGTCATCGGCAATGTCGGAGAAAACGCCAATACTTTCAAACTCAATATTGACAAAAATATCCTCGGTATCGGCAACGATCTCAAATACACCGACTTCCGCAGCGGCAAAACCGTCAATCCCGAAAACATCACTTTGCCGCAATTCGGACTGCTCGTCATGGAGGTCAAGGCAAAATGAGAATAATGACTTGCAATGTACGCGCCTCAACTATGGCAAATGACAAAGGCGCAGCTTCATGGCAGGCGCGGAAAAGTGTATGTTTCCGCGCCATTGAACAATACGATCCTGATTTTATCTGTCTGCAGGAATGCAGTGCGGAACAATTTGAAGATTTTTCAAAACAGTTTAACGACCGATACAATGTTTTCTGGGTCAGTCCTTATGTTGACTTTGACGCGCCTGAAAACGCAATTTTCTATCGCAGAAACACTTTCAAAATCGTAACTTACGGCGGTTATCATTTAAGCGCGACTCCGCATATTGCCGCCGCTTCATGTTTCGGGGACAACTGCCGCCGCGTAGCCAATTACATGGTCATGGAAAACAGCGAACTCCAGCGTTTCCGTCTGCTCAATACTCATATTTCCGTTGAACCCGCATCCGCATTGCCGCAGGCAAAAATGCTGCTCGAAGACTCTCTTGCCCGCCCCGCCGACATCCCGCAAATTCTGACCGGCGACCTCAACAGCGATATAAATTCAGAAGTTATGCAGATGCTTCTTAAACATTACCGCGACACTCACGCCGAAGCTACCGGGATAAATGATGAACGCTTTACCTACCATGAATTCATCGGGGAAAATTACAAAAATTCAAATAATTTTGATTTTCACGGCAAAATCGACTGGATTCTGACTCTCGGCAATATCAAATGTTCAAAATCAGAAATCATAATGTACCATGAGGGTGATGTTTATCCCAGCGACCATTACTTTGTTGTCGCCGACCTTGAATTGGGCAAAGGCTAAAAATTCTGATTTTTTCTGTTCTTATTTGCTTATTTTTCTTGTAAAAAACTTTTTGCGGTATATGTTATAAAAAACTGAAAAAGAAAGGATTTTTTTATGGCTTATATCGTTGTTGCTACCGGAAATCAGCACAAGGTTCAGGAATACAGAGAACTTCTCGCCGACCAGAATGTTGAGCTTAAATCTCTCAAAGATTACCCCAACTGTCCCGAAGTCATCGAAGATGGAAAAACTTTCACCGAAAATGCTTCCAAAAAAGCTGTCGAAGTATGCCGTTACTGTGATGTGCCGACTTTCGCCGATGACTCCGGTCTTGAAGTTGAAGCACTCGGCGGCGAACCCGGTATTTATTCCTCACGCTACGCAGAAAATGATGCCGCCCGCATTGAAAAAGTCCTGAAAAATCTTGAAGGCAAAGAGAATCGCCGCGCCCGTTTTGTCTGCGTGATTGCCATCGCCATCAATGGTGAAGTCATTGAAACATTTGAGGGCGAAGTCAAAGGAACTATCGTTGATGCTCCGCGCGGCAGTAACGGTTTCGGTTATGACCCGATTTTCATGCCCGATGGTTACGATCAGACTTTCGGTGAAATGCCGGACGAACTCAAAAACAAGATCAGCCACCGCGCCGATGCGGTCAAAAAAGCTCTTGAATTTATTGAAGATGAAATGTCTGTGCTTGATGCCGATTTCTGATGACAATGCAGTATTCAGATTTTGAAACAAAATTACAGCCATGCAAAGGCAAAAACATCCTGCTCGGCTTTTCCGGCGGAGCGGACAGTTGTGCATTGTTTCTGATTCTGGAACATTGGAGCAAAATAATTCCATTCAAGCTGACGGCAGTTCATTTTGAACACGGTCTGCGCGGAAATGACAGCCTGCATGATGCCGAATTCTGCCGCCATACAGCAAAAAAATACGGAGTTGATTTCCTGCAATTCCCGCTGAATGTTCCCCAAAATATGCAGAAAAATGAAACCATTGAAGCTGCCGCGCGCCGTCTGCGCATTGCAAAATGGCGCGAGATAACTGCTGAAATGGATAACTTTGAACTGCATCTTGCACACCACAGCGATGACCTTGCCGAAAATGTCATGCTGCGGCTTTTCCGCGGAGCGAATGTGTCAGGGCTTTGCGGTCTGCGTGAACTTTCCGAACTTGACGGAATGACAGTACGCAGGATTCTACTGCAAAACTCAAGACGGGATATCGAGGATTTTCTCGCCGCACAGAACTTTAAAACTTATTGCACCGACAAAACAAACAACGATTGTTCGATCGGGCGCAATTTCCTGAGGAATAAAATTTTACGCGATATTGAAAAAGTTTTCCCATACGCGGTAAAAGGAATTGTCCAGAGTGCCGCAGTCTGCGAACTTGATGCAGATTTCATTGAATCTGCCGCCGGAGATAAATTCAATGAAATAAAAAATTCAGCCGGGATCAATAACACATTCTGGCGGTCCCTGCACCCTGCCCTGCGGGCGCGTGTACTGCGTTCATATCTGTCGGAAAAACTCAAATATGATTTTGTGCCGTCCAAAAATTTACTCAATAGCTTCAATGATATACTGAATAGCACAAATGAAAAATTTGAACTGAAAATCGAACTTGATGCCGATAATTTTTATACCAGACGCAACGACTTCTGGCAAATCGAACCTGCCGCACAAATAATTCCAGCGGACATACTTTGGGATGTGCAGATGCAGCCTGAAATTATTTTCGGCGACTATATTTACCGTGCCGGATTCACAAACGAATTCAGCAACAGCCCCAACAAGTTTTATTTTGATGCCGGAGCGGTGGAATTTCCGCTGCAAATCACTACCCGGCGCGAGGGAGAAACTTTTGAAAAATTCGGCGGCACCCATTCTTCGGTAAAAGAAGAGTTGACGAACCGGAAAATCCGCGGCACCGAGCGTGACCGGATCGGTATTTTGCGTGACAAAAATGATAATATGATGCTTATCGGTGACTGGCGGCGCACCTCTTTTGCTCCTATTTTAATGAAAAACGCAAAAATCCTGCAAATTACAGTTGAAAAATTAAAAAAATGATGCATATTATATAGAAAGTGCTCCGGTAGCTCAGTGGATAGAGCAACTGCCTTCTAAGCAGTGGGTCGTGGGTTCGATCCCCGCCCGGGGTACCATTTTTTTTCGTTAAAACAGGATATAAAAAATAAAAACAGTGTTTCAAATAAATTTGACACTGTTTTTTATTTTTTATATCTATTCTCTCAAAAAATAAGAGCTGTTTTAACGATTGCCCTCCGCTGCTCGGACTTTCGTCCTGCGCTGCTCACGCACTCCGCCGTTACTTCGTTCCGGCGTAGTCCCGCCCCGGGGGACCATTAACACGCTCAACACGGATGACTTACGAAATTTTTATCGCAAGTAATTTTTTTTATTTTAAACGCATTTTTGTCTAAAATTTGAGGCTAAATTACGGAAAATAAAATATAATAAACGGAAATAGTAAATTATTGATGTCATAGGATATTTGCATTGCAAAATTATATTACCGGAATGAATCGTTAATGCAAAATTGTTGAAAACTTCCGTATATCCGTATGGTATAAGCCAAATAAAGATAAAAAAGAAGAAAAAAACATATAAAGTAATTCATATACAAAACCCCCTCTGAAAGCCAGTAGTCTTTCAGAGGTGTTTTAAACCATTACTTTTATCAAAACTCCCCGGTAATCCAATACATTTTTTATGTATTTTTGCCTGAAGAAAAAATATAACATTTGCACATTTATGACTTTTTAATGCAAAATCTTGTATTGATATAATGCAGCATTGACTTGCTCGATTATATTTTTAGTATCTGCTTCGGTGACTCCGACAGCAGATGCTGCTTTTATCAGATCTGCATCGGTAATATTGCATCCTTTACCATTTACCATGCAGGTTTGTTCACCGTTGATACCGGCACTCGAAGTCAAGTCATAAGCAGGAGCGAGCTGCCATTGATTCTTTTCATTAAGCAGAAAAGAAAAATTCTTGCTGTGATCGTCCTTGTTTCCGCTTTTGACATTAAACACCATCCGACGCACCATTTCCATAACATCGGTATAACTTTTTGTTAAAATCCAAGTGAGTTTCAGCAGATTTTCATAATCAAGAGAAGCAACGCGATGCGATGCATGAAGCAATCCGCAAGCAGTATGTGTATGAACTTTGCCTTTTTCTGTACGATCAAAACGCTGCACACCAAAACATCCCCGTCCGTCTTTCAACGGAAATAAATGTGTTTCCGGCATGATAATTCCCGCTGCTTTAGCCGCCAGAGAATAACGATATTCCAATTCCCCGGAGGTCTGTGGATCGTGCCTTTCAGAAAACTTGATGATCCAAGATGTATAACCGTTTGGAATATTCTGCCCCCCATGAATAATATGTTTCTGATCAGGCGAAACATAAGCAACGATCTTCGGACGAGCGCCGCCCGATGAACCATTGAGGTTCAACAGTTCATCGAGAACTGAACTTTCTTCGCCGTCAAGAATACGATCAACCTCTCCGGCAAGAGAATCCAATTCAATCTCTCCATAAAGGTCAGCTCCTCTATCGGCAGGCTCATATTCCAAAGCTCCCATTGGATTGCCCCCGATAAGAGAAAGTCGGTCGAGCGGAGTGATTTCTGCATAAGATTTTCCCAATTTTCGAAGTTTACGATCAAGCAGCAAGCATCCCCAGCCGTCCGGCAAACTGTCATTAAAAAGTCCGAAAAGCCCGTCAAATATCCGGGTTTTTTCTTCAAAAACGCCTGCTTTCAGCGGCAGTTTAAAAGGTGACAACTCTATGTTGCTTTTCTGAAAATCAGGAGCGTATTCAAAGAAAATCCGTTGTTTTTCCTGTACCAGCAAACCGACTTCACGGCGTGCGCCATACATATTCAAAAAAACATTCAGTTTCATTTTTTCCTCGCTCTCTGTCGTTTTTTTGTATCTTTAAGTTCATAAAGAGAATCCGGAACATCGGATAGTGCAAAAATATCAAAAAATTCCTCCAATCGTCCCAAGACAAGTGCAATCCGCAGCAGATGATTAAATTGTATTTCGCCGCTTTTCTCAAAACGCTTAACTGTGCCGACTGCAATTCCGACTCTATCAGCAAGAGCCTGTTGAGTGATATTCTGTTCCAAACGCAAAGTTTTGGCGCGTTGAGCAACCGAAATCATAACATCAATCGGAGAAGTTAAATTAAAATCAATATCAGCCATTATACTATCCTTTATATTTATATTTACACATTTAATATACAGCATAATATCTATAATACAAGAACAAAAAACAAAAAATATTACAAATAATTTCAAAATTCTCCATGAACAACTTAATAATGACTATTTTTGTACTTTTTAGTGATTCTGAAGAAAAAGAATTTTTACATTATGACACATAAGTTCAATTAATAAATAAAAAATGCCCTGCCCAGGGTACCATTTTTTTTGCCTTTTTTCTGAAAGCAAAAAAACATTAAGCCAGCTATGAAGCATTTGCCGTTCGCAAATATGAAGCACAAGCGGCCATTCCGCTTATATCAAAAGGAATCGTTTAATTAAACATTGACTGATTTTTTATTTTTTGCGGATGGAGCGTCCCGGTAATGCATTCGCTGGATCATCGGGCCAATAATGCTTGATATAACGCTGTTTCATCTCTTTCTGCACATAACTCCAATTCGTGCGCCAGAACTCCGGCAAATCCCCGGTTATCTGCACCGGACGCATTGCAGGAGATAACAATTCAATTTTCAGCGGCAGTTTTTTGCGCCCGAGAACAGGATGCACCGTTGTGCCATACATTTCACTCACCGGCACACTCAAAACCGCCTCATTTTCCTCGTAACGGATTTTAAAATACGCACCGCCCGGAGTCAGATATTTCTCCGGAAAATCTCTCTCCAATGCGAAAAACACATCATATCCGATATAATTTTTCAGCATTTCCGGAAATGATACCTTTTTCAATCCGGCAATACTGCGGCAGCTGACATCCAGATATGCAAAAAAATCTTCCGCATCCAGCAATTTATTTTCACTCACATCGGCATAATTTTCAGGTTCACAAAAATGCGCATATCTGCATCGGTTCCAGAAATTCAAATCCTTTTCATCAAGCTCAAATACTGCGGCAATACTGCGTTTGCGGCACTCATTCACCAATGCTTTTCTGAAACTTTCAGCATCAAATTCACTGCTCTGCTTCCGCTCTATTTCCATTTTATTAAACAGCAGGACTTTCTCCGTAATAAAACTGCTGCTCTTTCCGTCAAAACGGCTTTCAACAACAGTATGCAATTTATCCGCGGTCAGCAATTCACGGTCAAAAACTGCCGCACCGGATACTTTTGCACGCCCATCGCCCATATCCAGCAGAGGCGCAATTATAAAATCCCCGGCCCTCCCCTCTATAGCTTCGGTCAAGACTGCACCGCGCCCATTGGCAAGCTGATATTCATTGGTTGAGCCCTGCCGCCTTTTGCCAACCCGGTCGGGGAAACCGCTGAAAAGCACTTCACCCATCCGTTCAATATCCTGACAGCGATACTGCAATCCGCGCTCACGGAGCAGAATTTCAAGTTCTTTTTTGTATGATTTTGAAGGATTATGCCGCAAATATTCCAAACTCTGCTGCAAGTCCGCAGATACCAATTTGCGCTGTTCCAGCATCGCGGCAATTTCACACCCCAGAACTTCAAGCCCAAGTTTTCCGGCAGTATAAAACATTTTACCGGCACGGCAGCTGCCGGGAAAATTGCCAACTCTGTATCCGTCAGGAGTCAATTTCCCATGCTCATCAATCAATCCAAGTTCCCGCAAAAGCTCTTCACTCTGCGCCAGACTGCCGGGTGCAGGCGGCGTAAGAAAATCCAAATCAGCAGCTTTGCAGCCCCACATGGCAAGTTCAAGACAGAAATTTGATAGATCAATATCCGCAATTTCCGGCGGAGGAAATTCTCTCATTCCCTCAAACTCGTGCCGGGTATAAAGCCGGTAAACTCTGCCGCTCGATGTACGCCCTGCCCTGCCGCCACGCTGAATTGCAGAACTCTGTGATATACGGCAGCTCTCCAGACGATTCATGCCGCATCCGGAATTGAAAGAAAACCTTTTTTCCCAACCGCAATCCACCACGATCCTGATATCATCAATCGTCACACTGCTTTCTGCAATATTGGTGGCAATAACAATTTTACGCTCGCCATCAGCAGATGGAGCAATTGCTTTCTGCTGTTTTTCCGGCGGCAACGCGCCATAAAGCGGACAGATTTTTACATTATCTGCAACTCGCTGAAACAACATTTCCGCCAGAGTTTCAATCTCATACGCTCCCGGCATAAAAACAAGAATATTGCCTTCACTTTCATTCAGAATATTGACAACTGCTCTGTATGCGGCATTCACAATTTCGCGGTACGGAATTTTCTCCGGAGCATAAAATATTTCGGTATCAAACATCACTCCGCCGCATTCAAAATATTCCGCTTCCGGCAGAAAAGAACACAATTCATCTTCATTCAATGTAGCTGACATTACCAGCAAACCAAGATCATTGCGGAGATTTTTTCTGACATCCATACTCAATGCCAATCCGAGATCAGAATGTATGTTGCGCTCGTGGAATTCGTCAAATATCACCAATGCATAATCATTCAGCTCCATATCATTCTGAATCATCCGGGTAAAAATACCCTCGGTAACAACTTCAAAACGCGTGGAGGAACTGATCTTTTTCTCGCCGCGCATACGGTATCCCACCGCGCCGCCGACTTTCTCTCCCAGAAGAAACGCAATTCGTTCAGCCACCATGCGGCAGGCTATACGCCGCGGTTCAAGCATGATTATTTTGCGGTCTGGAAATAGATTTTTCTGTATTAAAAATGCCGCCAATGCGGTACTTTTGCCGCTCCCCGGCGGAGCTTTCAGAATGGAAATTTTGTTATTCTGCAATGCATCTGCCAACTCTCCGGCTATTGCAGATACAGGCAAGTTGCCTATCGCATCAAATACGGTCATATCACATTTCAAAAAGTTCAACAATGGAACGCTTGCTGCCGAAAACGGTCAGCAGATCCCCCTTCTCCAATATGACATCCGGACTCCAGATATCTTCCTCCGAGCCGCCCGGCTTGCGAATCAGCAATATTGTAATATGGTAACGGTTGCGCAAATCCAGCTGACGCAAACTTTTGCCTGCAAGCTCATCCGGAACTGTAACTTCAGCAATCGCCGAACCTTTGAATTCAAACATATCAGAAATATTATCCAATGTCAGACGGCGCGAAAGACGCTCCGCCACATCCTGTTCCGGCTGGATGATCTCATCCGCGCCCAGACGGTACAGAATCCGTTCCTGAATAATGCTGTTTGCTTTGGCATAAACTTTCTGCACGCCCTCCTGTTTGATAAGAGTCAATGCAAGAACCTGATCCTCAAAATGTGAACTCATACCGAGAATCACCGCATCAAATTTGCTGACATTAAGCTCTTTTATCACATCTTCATTGCTGACATCAGCAACGATTGCTTCGGAAACATATTCACGGCAGTCATCCACTTTATGAGGATCGATATCCACAGCGACGACATTATTTTTAGCCTTGCTCAATTCCAATGCAAGTTTGGCACCGAATGATCCCAATCCGAACACAGCATAATTTCCACGCATAATATGTAATCCTTCCTTGTTGCTTCTTTAACCGATAATGATTTTTTCCTCGGGATAAAGAAGTTTGCTCTTTTTCTCCCTGCCGAGCAAAAATGCCATAAATGTCAGCGGACCTACCCTGCCGACAAACATATACAAAATTATAAATAATTTGCCGCGGAGAGTATAATCATCTCCCATTCCCAGCGACAAACCAACAGTCCCCAATGCAGAAACAACTTCAAAAAATGCTTTCTGCATATTGGCGGTACTCAAGCTCTGAAATATTCCGGCTCCAATCAATCCCAACACGATAAAAGTAAATGCCACCGTAAAGGCACGCAATACTGTACTGCTGGATATTTTGCGTTTGAATATCAGAACTTTTTCATTGCCGCAGAAAACATTATATATCGCCGCCATTACCAGCGCAAATGTTGTAACTTTCATTCCGCCCGCCGTCGATCCGGGCGCACCACCTATCAGCATCAGAAAAATCAATACCAGAATACTGCCTGAAGACAAAACGCTCATCGGTACAGAATTAAATCCGGCAGTTCTGGAACTCACTGCCATAAAAAAACTGTCAATCCAGCCTATCGGCTGACCGTTACGATACTGATAATATTTTATAAGAAGAATACCAATTATGATTAAAATCAAAGATGTAAGCAAAACAAGCTTTGTATTGACACGCATTTTTCTGTGCTGTGTAAGCGACTGGTGAATATCATATACCACATACATACCGAGTCCGCCGAGAATTATCAGCAATGCAACAATTATTTTCACAACCGCAGAACACCGAACCAGACTGTCAGGAAAAGTGCTGATCCCGGCATTACAGAATGAAGACACCGAATGAAACAGCGAGTGCCACATAGCATCTATAACCGGATGTCCGCTCATTACAAATCCGACAAACAATGCTGCCATACCTATAAATTCAGATACAACAGTATAAACAATAATCGTCCGAACCAGAGATTCAACGCTGTTCGGACTGTAATTATCAGTCAGCTGCGAAAGCATTTTTGATTCCGACCAGCTCATATTGCGTCCGATAATGACCAATATTGAACCGCTCATTGTCATAATACCGATACCCCCCAACTGGATCAGCAGCAAAACTATAACCTGACCGACAAATGAAAAATCTGTCAGATTCACGGTCATCAATCCGGTTACGCACACCGCACTTGTCGAAGTGAAAAGCGCATCAACCCAGCTCAATGTCCCGCCGCCGCGCAAGACCGGCAGCCGCAGAAGCAATGTCCCGCACAAAATCAACGCGAGAAACGAAAATATAAAATAAAATTGACTTTTTTTGATAAAACTTATCAGCATAAGATCATCTTTCTGCCAGCAGAAAAAATATTACCAGTTTTCAGTTGTACCCTGAACAATTTTTTTAGCGGCATCATACAGCGCCATTTTCACTGCCCGCGACCGCTCAACTTCAATGTCAAACTGTGAACTGAAAAGCGATGTTCCCTCCACGGTGCGTTCAGCAATAAGCGGCTCACGCTCACCCGGCAGAATCACCGAATACTCCACGACTGCACGCACGCGCCAGTCTGATGGTCTGAAAATACCGTCATCAACAGTATTTCTGCCAGCAATTTGAGTATAACCGATACTGACTATGCGGCAATAAATGATTGATTGTGCATTGCCGAGATTAACGACTTTCAAATCTCCGTCAAGCATAAAACGCTCTGCCAGCAGCTGCTGCAATTGGACAGAAGCATTATAAATCGCAGTATCATTGATAACCTTGCCTATACCTATATTATGCACCTGGGGGTGCATTGTACTGCCCATGTGATATCCGCATGATGCACACAGCAAAAGCAGGACGGAAGCGATTGCAAAAGTTGATATTTTTCTCATTTTTCCCCCTTTTTCTCTTGTTCGGGACGGGCTTTGATATCATAAACGTTCAGCAGATAACGGTTATCGCTGTCGTTGGGTGTAACGAGTACTTTTTTCTCCTCTGCCGGAGCTTGGAATGCATCATATTTTAGATAGCGTTCCTGAGTTTCAGGCAAAACAGCAACCGGAGTGAAATTTTTATCCATTTCCACCAATTTTTTCTCTGCAGCGGCGGCATATTCCGTATCCGGATATTTAGTCAGGATTTCATTCAAATAACGGACAGCGGGGGTATTTTTGCCGCTCCTGCTGTAAAAATCAGCCATATCCAGCAATTGTTTGGCGCGGACATCTTTTGCTTTCAAAATCCAGAGATTGACAGTTTCATTTTCTGCGGCAGCAGGAAATTTCTTACGGAATGCATCGCAAATCTCCAATGCTTCCTGATAATATTTTCCATCACCGTCACCGCGTTTTGCCAAACCGAAAAGATGTTCAGCCAGAACAAGATAAGAATATTTCAGCTCCAACTCAGCTTCATGTTTGCTCTCTGCGTGGCGGATAGTTTCGCGCAGCAATGCTGTCGCTTCATCACTTTTGCCGTCATCGAGGAGATTGACCGCCATACGCATTCTGGCGCGTGGAGCGCCGGGAGCAAAAGGTGCGCGCTCAAGTACGCGTTTATAAAGCTCCAATGTACGATCTTTGTCGGTAAGCCACGGAACAAAACGGAACGCCCAGAAAAGCGGCTCCCTCTCACCGGAATAATAAAGATCCGCAATTTCCAGCATACGGTTGACATTTTGCGGAACATTGGTGTACGGAGCATAATTGAGAGTAAGTTCATCAAGAGCATTAAATTCTTTGTAAAGCATTTTTCCGGCACGGAAAGCCTTTACCGCCTGATGCATGGCATTTGCTTTCAATACCGGATCAGATGCAGTTTTGGCTCCCTCCAGAGCCGTTTCGCCGGCCTTGTTGGCATTACCGTCAAGCAATATTTTTTCTGCTTCAGCGCACAATTTTCGGCAGTCCTCATCCGATCCGTACAATCCGGCTGCACAAAAGCACAGGACACAGCACAATACCATATAAAATTTTCTGCTCATTGAATTACTCCGTTTTCAATTACAAGCGGCAGGATGCAAGATTGGTAACGATAATACCTCTTGCTCCCTCTGCATACAATTTATCCATAACGCTGTTGATCTCCTTGCGTCCGATCATAGCTTTGACAGCGACCCATTCAGGATTGTCAAGCGGAGAAATGGTCGGGGATTCGATACCGGGAGTTATCTGGCAGCAAGTTTTAAGCTTTGATTTTTCAATATCATATTCGATCATAACGTATGAACGGGCGACGAGGATGCCGCGCAGACGGGCAATCAGTTTGCGGACATCGGGATTTTCTGCGACTTCGGCATTGCCGGCGATAAGCAGAGCCTCGGAATAAAGGATCGGCTCTCCGGTGATTTCCAAACCGGCTTCGACCAGAGTTCTGCCTGACTCAACGACATCGGCGATACAATCTGCGACACCGAGTTTGACGGAAATTTCAACTGCACCGTCAAGTTTGACGATTTTCACATTGAAATTGCGTTTTTTCATATCCTGCGCGACGATTTCCGGATAACTGGTTGCAATACGCAGACCGTCGAATTTATCAGGAGTGAGACCGGAATTTTTGGGAACAGCGTAGCAGAATCGTGATTTGCCGAATTCAAGCGGCAGCAATTCAGCGACATCAGCTTTGCTGTCCATGGTCAGATCGCGTCCGGTAATACCGAGATCGACGATTCCGTTGCCGACATAAACAGCTATATCGCGCGGGCGGAGAAAAATAAAATCAACATCATTTGCCGCGTCATGAACTATAAGTTCACGACCGTAACGGCTGCACTTGTAACCGGCTTCCTTGAGGAGCTGAACGGCATCCTCGGACAAAGCACCTTTATTGGGAATTGCGATTTGCAGCATTTTAAAAAATCCTTATAAATATTTGTAAACATCTTCAAGTTCAAGATCATTGGCAATCATCATCACCTGCAAATGATAAAAAAGCTGTGAAATTTCTTCAGCAGTTTTTTCTTTACCTTCATATTCTGCAGCCATCCAGACCTCACCGGCCTCTTCTACAACTTTTTTGCCGATGAAATGCTTGCCTTTGGCAAATTCTTTAACAGTACCTGAATTCGGATCATTGTTGGCAATTTTCTCTTTCAGCTCGGCAAAAAGTCCTTCAAAATTCTTCATTTTTTCCTCATATCGTAAAATTTTCATAAAAAATACACATAAACGATATGATAATATATCACCTTTCGTTTTTTTTGCAAACAACATTATATAAATATTATAAATATTCCGAACTATCTGCGTTACTTTTGAAAAATTTATTTGAAAAATAAGTGATATTGTGCTATCTTTATAAAAAATCAAAATCTGCAGAAAGGTTTATCATGAAAAAATTTATTCTCTCTGTGATTCTCTGTACCGCAGCAGCATCATCTTTTGCCGCCCAGAAAATCATGACAGTCAATGTCGAAAAAATATTCAAAGCGTACTACAAAACCTCTCAAGTCGAAAATATAATTAAGAAACAGGCACAGGTCTATCAGGAATACCTCAACAAAAAAATACAGCAGGTAAAAGATATTGACAAAAAATTCCGCGTCGAACTCGACCGCGCTCAAAATGTCACTTTAAGCTCAAAAGAACGCTCCGATGCCGCCAAAAATGCAGAAAAATTCAGCTCCGAAATCCGCGTCATTCGTACCGAAATGGAAGCTTATTCAAAAGAAAAACGCAAGGAAATGGCAAATATGACCCTTAAAAAACGGCAGGAACTCATGCGCGAAATATCCGATTGCATCAGAAAAGTCGCCGAAGGCCACGCCGCAGACTTTGTACTGGATGTTTCAGGCAGCACTTCTCATCAGATACCCGCCGTCATCTATGCCAAACCCTCATCAGATATAAGTTCTCAGGTAATACAGATTTTAAACAAAGGCAATACGCCGGAAAAAAGGAATTAATATATGAAAACATTCAGCGCAAAAGAAATCGCAGAAATCCTCAATGGTCAGATCAAAGGTGATGAAACCCGTATTGTTTCCGGTGTTTCATCATTGAAAGAAGCCACCGCAGAACAGGTATCTTTTCTCGGCAACAAAAAATATCACCCCCAGCTCGCCCCCTCAAAAGCCGGAATCGTACTTCTCTCAAAAGATGTTGAAAATGAAGAACTTCCCGACGACAAAACATACATCGTCTGCGACAATGTCGATCTTGCATTCAGCACAGTGATCGGTCTCTTCGCACCTCCGGCAATTGAATATGAACGCACCATCCACCCGACAGCATTTGTTGATCCCAGTGCAACCATCGGCAAAAATGTCCACATCGGCCCCAATGCCACCGTTGACAAAGACGCTGTTATCGGCGATGATACATGCATTTGCGCCGGAGCATATATCGGTCAGCAGGCAAAAATCGGATGCCAGACCATTATTTATCCCAATGTATCAATTCTCCACCGCTGTACTGTCGGCAACAAATGCATCATCCATTCCGGTGCAGTTATCGGTGCAGACGGATTCGGTTTCATGCCCGGACCTCAAGGCATTGTCAAAATCCCGCAAACCGGTATTGTCCGCATTGATGATGATGTCGAAATCGGCGCAAATGCCACCGTTGACCGCGCACGCTTCGGCAAAACATGGATCAAATCTAATGTCAAAATCGACAACCTCGTCGTCGTCGCTCATAATGTCGTTATCAATGAAAGCTCAATGATGATCGCACAATCCGGTATTGCCGGCAGTTCTGAACTCGGACGCGGTGTCATTATCGCCGCACAGGCAGGCATCAACGGTCATATTCATATCGGCGACGGTTCCAAAGTTGCCGGCACCAGCGGTGTCGCAAAAAGTCTGCCGCCAAATACAATTGCCATCGGTACCCCGGCTGAAAGCCAGCGTGAATTCATGGCTCGTTTGAGCTTGCCGAACCGTTTTGAAAAACTCAAAAAACAGTTTGATGAACTCAAACAAAAAGTTGAGAACCTGATGAAATAAAATGATTTCAGGAAAAACTTTTATCCTGCTGTTCTGCATTGCCGGAATGCTTACAACTGCTTTTGCCAAAGATGATGCGGTCATATCAGACCCGTTGATACAACAGGCAAAATCCGGCAATACAGCAGCACAACTTCAACTCGGCAAAGAATATTTTACCGGCAGAATGCGCCCGCAAAACCGGGCGCTTGCTCTTTATTATTTCAAACTTGCCGCCGGCAACGGCAGTCCTGAAGCCATGTTCAATCTCGGTATGTGTTATGAATACGGTGTCAATTCAGATATTGACCTTTTGAGCGCATACAAATATTACGACAAAGCCGGGGATTTCACTCCCGCCCTGTTCAAAAAAGCAGTCCTGCTCGAAAAAGGCATTCCCCCATTCAAAAAACAACGCACTTACAGACGCGGAATTCAGGCTGATCCGGGACAGGCAAAAAAAATTATCAATTCCCTGATCCTGAAAAATTATCCCCCCGCCATGACTCATCAGGCACAAAAATATCTCCGCAATCCCCAAAGCGGCAGTACAGAATTCAAAGAAGCATTCTCGCTCCTCAACAGGGCGGTCAAACAAAACGACCTCAATGCTTTCAGGCTGCTCGCAGACTGTTATGAATGGGGTCTTGGCTGTGAAAAAGATGAGCGCAAAGCTTTTGAACTTCTCCTATATGCCGCCAATGCCGGAGATGGCAAATCTGCCGCAAAACTCGGAGCTTATTATGAACACGGTATCGGTACTGCTCCGGATTTGAAAAAATCTGTAGAGTTTTACCGCAAAGGTGCAGAACTCGGTGAGCCGCTCGCAATGGTACAGATGGCAAAACATTACAGTTCAGGATTCATCATCGAAACTGATCTGGCAAAAGCTCTCGAGCTGTGTCAGCAGGCACTTGCAATGAATGAACGGTCAGCATTCACCCTGCTCGGGCTTTTTTACACTCAGGGAGCCGGTGTGACAAAAGATGACCAAAAAGCATTCACTCTCTTTTTGAAAAGTGCCGCGATGAACGACCCCGAAGCTCAATATTATCTCGCTCTCGCATTCAAAAACGGCAAGGGAACTCCGAAAGATGAATCAGGCGCGATTTACTGGATGAAGAAATCAGCAGCAGCATTTTATGCCCCTGCTGCAGAAATATTGAAACAATGGAACATCAGTCAATGAACACTTTTCAACAATACTACCGTGAACATATTTCAGATATTGATGCAATTCTGCTGGATATTGATGGAACCGTTCTCCTCGGACAAACGCCGATAGGAAATTCAGTACAATTTATCAAGGAACTGCAAAATAACGGAACACCTTTTTTCTTTCTGACCAATGACGGCAACAATTCCCGAGCAAAAAAATGCTCTTTTCTCAATCATTCAGGCATTGATGCGACACCGGATAATATCATTTCCTGTGCCGACGTCCTCGCTCAAGTTGCAGAACAAAATGGATTTGTCGGCAAAAAATTTTTCATTCTCGGAGAGATCAGCGAACCTGCACTTGAGGCTTCAGGCATTATCAAATGCCGTAATATTGAGGAAATAGATGAATGCTGCGGCATTCTGAACGGCGAAGGTTTCTATGACTGGCGTCCGAACCTCGAAGCAGCTCTCGGGTTTCTGATAGATCATCCCGAAGCTCCATGGCTTGTTACAAATCCGGACAGTTATTGGCCCAATGCACGCACCGGCAAATTCAGCGTCGGCGCAGGCGGTCAGGCGCGTTTTATCCAGGGACTTCTGCATGAACTCGGATTCAATTCTGCACCGCGTTACCTCGGCAAACCATATCCGGGGATTTATGATTATGCGGTCAGCAAACTGCAGCAGGAATTTCCGGACAGAAAAATCGAACGGAAACGCATTTTCGGTATCGGAGATTACCTCAATTCAGACATCAGAGGTGCAAAATCAAACGGTTTTACCGGAGTCTTTCTTTTGAGCGGAGTCGGCAAAATGTCCCAGCTTGCAGATTTTCCGCATGAACTTCATCCGGATCTGATTTTTGACCGTCTTGCGTAATTCAGAATTTCATATTGCAGAAGCGCACAAAATCATCAAATCTGCGAAGCGAATCATCTCCGAATTTCGCCATTGAGCGGCGCACCGCCTCAAACGGTTTTTCTGCCATATCGCCGGATTTTGAAAAAAACTTATCCGCCAGACAAATTATTTTCTCTGCCGCAGTTTCCGGCAGAAAATCCTGTTCCGGCAATGGCAAATTCTGATTTTTTATATCCTCTGCGGTCAAACCGCTGCCGGTATGCCGTTCGCAAATGCGGGCATAAATCTCAAGGTCAATACCATTTTCACGCCCGTAAGACCGGAGCATTTCCGCGCCGATGATGCCATGGGCAATATAATTTTCTTTGCCATTGCACAAAATCGACGGCGCATGGCATTTGATAATACCGATATCATGCAGCATGGAGCCGGCGGCAACAATTTTTTCATCCACAGCAAGATTACTTGCTGCAAGAATTGCCAATGCCTTGTCTTTCACCTGACCGGAATGTTTCAACAGCACGTCTTTCAGTGCTTCTTCATCCGCGTAAAAATGATTTATTATCTTATAAACATCCATTCGCAACCTCACATTTTCTTCAATTTATACGGAATCGAATTGAGAAAATTCCTGCCGTAAAATTTTGATATAACGCGTTTATCAAGAATGGCGATCATCCCGGAATCACTTTTGCTGCGGATCAACCGCCCGATCCCCTGACGGAAACGCAAAACTGCATCCGGAATGCTGTAATCACGGAACGAATTACCGCCTTTTTTCTCTATTTCCTCAAATCTTGCGGCAATCAATGGATGCGACGGAACAGCAAACGGCAGTTTGGTTATGATAACATTGCTCAAAGCCTCTCCGGGAACATCCACGCCCGTCCAGAAACTGTCTGTTCCGAAAAGCACGGAATCTATATCATTTTTAAACTCTTCCAACAGCATACTGCGGGTCATATCGCCGCCCTGAACCAGCAAATTAATATTCTCCTGCTCAAAAAAATCCCGCATTGCCTCTGCGGTCTGCTGCAAAAGTGAATAACTGGTAAAAAGCACAAACGCTTTGCCGTGAGTTTTTCTGACATAATATTCAATATAATAAACCAGTTTCTGAAAATATTCCTGCCCCTGAACTTCCGGCATATCATCAGGCACAAACAATTCAACTCTTGACGGATCAAACGGTGAATCAAGTATTACAGTTTTGCCGTTTGCAAAACCTGTCCGGCTGCAGAAAAAGTCAAATCTGCTGTTGATCGACAATGTCGCACTCGACAATATCACCGGAAATGAAGCATCAAAAAGCTCCCTTTTCAAAAGTTCCGGAATATTCAGAGGTGATCCCTGCAAAGTGGTATTCCTGCCGTCACATTCAATATAGTAAACACTTTTTTCATTCGCCATGAGCAGAAATTCACTTATTCCGTCCACCGTTGCCGCCACCCGGTCAGAATATGCATATATTTCTGTTTGAAATGAAGCATCATCTCCGGATTCCTCTGCCAATTCATCCAACAGCACATGAAATTCCTCCAATCCGGCGCCGAGAGAATTATTAAATATTCCACTCTGCCGCACACGCAATGCAGTTTCATGATGATCTTCACAATAAGACTCAAACTGTTTGAAAAACTCATAAACCACATCACGGAGTTTGGCGCAGCATTGACGGCACTCCATGGCTTTTTTGCCATTTTTGACCAGCAAGCCTTTGCCGTTGTCCGGATTGTAAAGACGGTTCAACATCGACAGCACGCCGAGTTTTGACACAGTCAAACCGAGATGATCAGCCGCATTGGATTCCAATGTATGCGCCTCATCTATCACCGCCACTCCATACTCCGGCAATAATGCGCCTTCTGATTCCCCCTCCATTTTCAAGCGCAAATCAGTAAAAAAAAGTGCATGATTGGCAACGATTATATCTGCACTTTCCCACTCTTTGCGCGCGCCATAATAGAAACATCGTTTGTAAAAAGGACATTTCACTCCGATACAGCTTCCTGATTCAGAATGTATCATTCCCCACAAATCTGATGAAATACGGAACTTGAATGAACTGCGTTCTCCATTGCTGCCGGGCAGCGCCGCATCTATTTTCTCAATTTCAAAAGCGAGAGAAGGAACCGGCAGGAGTGCCTCTTTTTCACCTCTCTGTACCAGATCATAACGGCGCAGACAGAGATAATTGGCGCGCCCCTTGGCAAGAACAGCCTTGAAAGGCACACCGGTAACTTTCTGCAGAAAAGGAATATCTTTGTGGATCAACTGTTCCTGTAAATTAATTGTTTCCGTACTTATAAGTGCGGGATATTCAGCAAACTGCGAACGGTAAATGAGAGGAACAAGATAAGCAAAACTCTTTCCGACCCCAGTCGGAGCTTCAACTGCCAGATTTGCTCCATTTGCCAGTGCATCGACAATGGCACTGCCCATCATCATCTGCTGCGGACGGAATTCGTAAGGGCGCTCTCCGACCTGTGCAGCAAACTTTTTCAGCACTCCGCCCGGAACAAAAAATTCATCCACTTCGCGATGGAGCTGCTGCATGCACTCTTCGCGTTTGGCAGCATCCCGTTCAGCAAACGCCTGCGGATCATAAAACGCTTCCTCCTCTTCCGTAAAATCAGCAGGATCAAAATCAATCTCCGCTTCAGACAGGAATTCCGGAATGTCAGTTTTTTCCGCAGGATCTTCTAAATCAAAAGGCTTATTTACGGGCTTGATCATTCGCTGATTCGGACACCCTTCAGATAACTTTCGATAAATTCATTGATCTCGCCGTCAAGCACAGCCGCAGTATTGCTGGTTTCAACTCCGGTACGCAAATCCTTGACCATCTGGTACGGTTGCAGAACATAAGAACGGATCTGGCTGCCCCAGCCGTTTTCAGACTGTTCGCCGCGTTCGGCAGCGGCGGCTTCGCGGCGTTTGTTTTCCTCCAGCTCATAAAGGCGGGCTTTCAGCATTTTCATAGCTGTTGCCTTGTTTTTGTGCTGCGAGCGTTCACTCTGGCAGGCGGCGACCAAACCGGTCGGCAAGTGTGTCAGACGAACCGCAGAGTCAGTGGTATTGACTCCCTGTCCGCCTTTACCGCTGGAACGGTATGTATCAATACGCAAATCTTTTTCATCGATTTCAATATCAATATCATCATCCACTTCGGGATAGACTTCAACAGAGCAGAAAGATGTATGACGGCGGGCATTGCTGTCAAAGGGAGAAATACGCACCAGACGGTGAACTCCGCGTTCACATTTCATATAACCATAGGCGAAATTGCCCTGAACGAGCATGGTAACGCTTTTTACACCGGCTTCTTCACCCATCTGAATATCCATGATTTCATCTTTCCAGCCCTGGATTTCAAAATATCTGCGGTACATGCGCATCAGAATTGAAGCCCAGTCGCATGATTCAGTACCGCCTGCACCGGCATGGATTGAAACATAAGCACCGTTTTTGTCCAGAGCACCGCTCAAAAAGCTCAAAAGTTCGAGATCGTCGAGATGTTTCATTATTCTTTTGGCTGCGATTTCAGCTTCGCCGAGATAATCGGGATCATCAGCGGCAAATTCGATATGCACAGCAAAATCCTCTGCCTCCTTGATCAATGCGGCATAGGGTTCTGTAATCGCTTTTTCCGCAGAAAGTTTACCGACAGTTTCCTGCGCGGATTCCTTATTGTCCCAGAAGTCGGGTTTTGTCATTTTTTCTTCAAGTTCAGCGATTACCGCTTTGTGTTCGTCTATATGCAGAAAATCCTGAAGATGATCAAGTCTTTGAGCAACATCAGATTCAACATTTTTAAGTTCTTCGAGTGTCATATTTTCACCTTTCATCATAATCAGAAATAATTTAACACAAAAAGCAATATTTTCAATCAGTCAAACAGTTTTTTTTCACAAAAATACATAATGTCAAATTTCATACTCTGCGATATTCAATTCCGTTTTCAGTGCAGAGCAGAATTGTCCGCCGTCACTGAGCGAAGCCAGCCAGCGGCGGATTTCTTTGGCATACAGCAGATCCGGCTGTTTCATCATTGCAATATTGCGCTGTCCCCCAAGTGCGGGAATACTGTCAAACATCAGCAGTTTATAGTCTTTGCCGGGAGTATATCCGTATCCCTGCCCGAAATTCACCACCGGCAGAACCAGATCAATATCCAGAATGAATATCCCGTCCGGACATTTGCGCCCCGAAAAAAGCTTATGCCCCACCTCTGCTATATCATGGGTGAAATTATTGAAATTCCTGCTCAAACACCAATCAGGATTCAAATGCGCCCCCAACTCTATCGCCGCTTCATAAAATGAAAGTATCCGCTCCGCAATATATGGCCTTCTGATTCCCGGCCTGCGGGAAACAAAAGCAATATTGCGCCCCGCCTCGATCAGCAGCCAAGAAAGCCCCTCTCTGATACTTGATTTCGGATCTGTTATAATACAGTCAAATCCGTCATAATCCCGGTTCAACAACAAAACCGGAACCTCATGTTTTTTCAATTTCTCCAACAGCGGCACCAGCGATATTTGAGGGCGCAGCGCTATAACCGCCGTCCCCGGCGCCGACAACTGCTCAAACTCCGCAAGTGCTTTGCTTGCCGGCAGCCAATCAACAGATATATTCAAATCATCAAAATTCAAATCCGGATGAAGCGGACTGTTGCCGCCTGTTATATTGAAATCCGATAATATTTTCAGCGTTTTTATCCGTCGGCTCAAGCTGTGTGAATTTGCCACATATGTACCGCTGCCCTTTCGCCCAGCCAGATATCCTCTGCGGCACAATTGCGCCACAGCTTTTTCCACCACGGTTCTTGAACATTGAAAACGCGCACACAACTGACTGCGCGAAGGTATCCGTCCACCTACTGCAATATTGCCGCTGCGTATTTCCTGTATCAAAAAATTCTCTATAACTGAAGTTTTCGTAAACATACTTTTCTCCTCCTTATAAAATAATACAAGAATACAACTTTTACAAGCCTGAAATTATAAAAAAACGGATAATTTAATATTTTTACATAATACAAGAATACAACTTTTTTGATATTTTTTTTCTTAATTATGTGGAAATGCGCCTTTCAGAGATTATATTAATTCAAAAACCATATCGTCATTATAAAAGGAGATTTTAAAATGGATTTTGTAAAATTCGGTATCATCGGTATCGGTAACATGGGAACAGCCCACACCCGATCTGTCAGTGAACTCGCAAATGCCAGATTGACCGCGGTCTGCGATATCAATCCCAAAGCTTTCGATCGCATCAAACCGGAAATCCGCGAAAAAGTCAAATGCTTCACCGACGCTGAAACTTTTTTCAAAGAAGCCGATATCGACGCTGTTATCATTGCCGTCCCGCATTACTCTCACCCCGATCTCGCCATTATGGCAATGCAGTACGGCAAACACCTCATCGTTGAAAAACCAATCGCCGTTCACAAAAAAGAAGCTGAACGCATGATCGCCGAGGCCGCCAAATATCCAAACCTCAAAAAATCCCTCATGTTCAATCAGCGCACACTCCCCGCTCACAAAAAAATCAAACACCTCATCGACAGCGGCGAACTCGGCAAAATCAACCGCATCAACTGGGTCATTACCGATTGGTTCCGTACCCAGACTTATTATGATTCAGGCGACTGGCGCGCCAGCTGGAGAGGCGAAGGCGGCGGCGTCCTCTTGAATCAATGTCCCCATCAGCTCGACCTGTGGCAATGGTTCTTCGGCCTGCCTGCAAATGTCCGCGGCGTGGTGAAATTCGGCAAATATCACGATATCGAAGTCGAGGATGAAGTCAATATTTACATGGAATATGCCAACGGAACCGTCGGAAACTTCATCGCTTCCACTGGTGAAATGCCAGGTACCAACCGCTTGGAAATCACCGCGGAAAAAGGCAAACTCACTTTTGAAAAAGGCGAACTGCTCTTTATCCGCAACGAAATCGAAACTTCTGAATTTATCAAAACATGCAAAAAATCTTTCGCAGTTGCAGATAACTGGAAATGCGAAATCCCATACTACGGCGATATCAATCAGCACCGCAATGTCATCAATAATGTCGCAGAAGCTATCCTCAATGATACTCCACTGATAGCCCCCATGGAAGAAGGCATCAGAGGCCTCGAACTCGGCAACTCCATGCTCCTCGCCGGCCTTAAAAACAAGGTCGTGACTCTCCCCATGGATTCCGACGAATACGCTGCTGAACTCGATAAACTCGTCGCCACCAGCCGCTATCAGAAAAAAGTCATCAGCGCCGCCGCAAGCGCAGAAGATATGTCTAAATCATTTTAATAATACGGAGGTTAAATCATGTTTTTAACTGGTTTCGCCGATGAAGCCGGCAGTTCTTTCGATATTCAAATCAAAGCAACTAAAGAACTCGGATGGAAATTCATCGAAACACGCAACATTGACGGCAAAAGTCTCTCCACTCTCTCCGATGCCGAATTCGACGCAGTTTGCGAAAAACTCGACAACGCAGATATCGCCATCAACTGTTACGGCAGCAGCATCGCCAACTGGGGTATGGACCCGCGCAGCGATGAGGATTTCGCCAAAAGCAAACAGCTCCTCTTCGACGCCATCCCCCGCATGCACAAACTCGGCATCAAAATGCTCCGCGGTATGAGTTTTAAAACTCCAACCGATATCGAACCCGATGCTCCGGAACTCGAAAAAATCATCTTCGCCAAACTCAATGAACTCGTTAAAATATGCGAAGATAACGGTATCATTTACGGTCACGAAAACTGCATGAACTATGGCGGTCTCTCATACTTGCACACTCTCAAACTTGTCGAAAACATCAAAAGCAAAGCCTTTACTCTCATTTTCGATACCGGCAACCCCGTCTTCAACTACCGCCGCATCGGTAATCCCCCATACGCTCTCCAATCCTCATGGGAATTTTACCACTATGTAAAAGATTTCATCTCTTACATTCACATCAAAGACGGTACCGCCGTTCCACTCGCAGACAACATTACCAGACCCGCCTGCAAATACTGCTGGGCAGGCGACGGCAGCGGTGATGTCCGCGCCATCCTCATCGACCTCATAAAAAACGGTTATGACGGCGGTTTCTCCATGGAACCTCATGTCGCCGCTGTTTTTCATGATGCTTCTGAAAACTCAACCGACCTCGAAGATGTCAAATACGCCAGCTATGTCGAATACGGCCGCCGCTTCGAAAAAATGCTCAACGAAATAAAGAAAGATTGTGGTAAATAATTATGAATATCCCCGAAAGTCAAATCGCTGTTACTCTCTACAATTTGCGTGAATTCTGCAAAACCGAAAGCGCTCTCGATGCAACTTTGGACAAACTCTGCGAAATAGGATATAAAGCAGTTCAGGTTTCATGCGTCCCTCTCGAGCCCGCCATCATCAAAAAACAACTCGATAAACACGACCTTTTCTGCTGCGCCACTCATGACAGTCTGGCCATGATCAATGAGGATACTGCCAAGCTTATTGACAAAATGCACACTCTCGAATGTGACTTTGTCGCCCTCGGCGCACCCCCGATCGATTATGTTCAGGACAAAGAAAAATTCTCCGAACTCATCCGCATTTTCAACCAGAAAGGCGAAGAACTCCGCGCCGCCGGTATCAAACTCGGTTATCACAACCACCACTTTGAATTCGCCTATCTCGAACCGCACAAGCCCACTCTCGAACTTTTCTATGAACGCACCAATCCGGATTATGTCTTCTCCGAACTCGATGTTCACTGGGTGCAGCGCGGCGGCGCAAATCCTGAATCCTGGATCCGCAAACTCGCAGGACGCATCCCCGTCATCCACTTCAAAGATTTCGCCATCATTGACCGCACCCCCATCTTTTGCGAAATCGGCGAAGGCAACCTCGAATGGAACAAAATCATTCAGGCTTGCCGCGATACCAATGTCCGCTGGTACTCCATTGAACAGGATGAACCTTTCCCCGGCCGCGACATTTTTGAATCTGTAAAAATCTCTTTCAACAATCTCAAAGCCATGGGTGTCAATTAACCTCTTACTTTCTTTCCCGGTGAAAGAAAGTAAGACAAAGAAAGCCATTTCCTGTTTCCAGAACTTTTGAAGCTGTTATGAAAAAGTTTTGCATACACGAAATTATTACTTTTACACCCTTTCTTTCCGGGTGAAAGAAAGGGCGTTCCCTTGTCCCGCCATAGCTTTAGCGACGGCGGAACCCGCCTTTTGATTTGCTGTCGCATTGGCAAAAGCCCGTTGTATATTTTTACAGCATGGTATGCAAGTACGGCAGCATATAAAAAGAAAGTCTCTGTACTAAACATAGACTGATTTTGTATTGCAAGGGGGCTTGCGCCGCCCCCTTGCGACCCCGGCGGGGGATATCCATCCCCGTTTTGTAACGCTGGCGCGATAGTGTCAGCGGCTGTGTGGTGTCAGGCTGT
>JAZSRU010000041.1:0-24000 GCA_045538635.1 Victivallaceae bacterium | reverse complement strand
GGGCCACAATCTTTCGCCTTTGCCGCCAGCCATGATGACGGCGAAAATTTTATTTTTGTTAATTTTCATAATTACTTCATCCTGATTCCATGCAAAAATTTTGTATGCGGCAGCAAGCGGCATCTGATAAATCCTTTATTTTTTGATTTTGGTTTTATAAAAAGATAAAGGTCAGATGAATTTTTGTCAAGTATTTTTATGTTTCATAAAATTTCGGACAATAGCTATATATTATAACATAAAAAAAATTTTTCAAGCACGCTGATAAAATTAATGAATTTTTTTTGTATATGAAACAGGAGGGCATAAAAGCTTGCAGACTTTGCCGTCAATGCATTGGGCTGTTATTTTTTTCTTTTGTTATGAATTGTATTTTGGTACAATTATGCTACATTATACCCGTTGTAATTAAATGACAGATTTTATTGGATGCTTGATATTTTTTTGTTGTTTGCTGCGTTACAATTTTTACGGGATTTTATTTATGGAAAAAATTGAAGTTATAAAAACTCCGGATGAGGTCAATTGCAGAGTTCAGGAATTGGGTGCTGAAATCACTCAATTTTATGGAACTGCGCCTGTAACTGTAATCGTGGTCATGAATGGCGGACTGTTTTTTGCCGCAAAACTTGCCGAAGCAGTAAAATTGGAAGATTTATATATCGATTCCATTGCCGCCGGAAGTTACAGACATGATGTCAGCACCGGAAGTGTTCAGCTGCGTTCAGCTCTGAAGCTTGCCCCGCAGGGGCGCAATATCCTGATTGTTGATGAAGTGCTTGATTCCGGCAGAACTCTTAAAAAAATTAGTGAAACACTCTTGGGAATGGGGGCATTGAGCGTGAAAACTGCGGTGCTGGTAGAGAAAAAAATTGCCCGTTCTGACGGCATTGAACATGCTGATTTTGCAGGTTTTTTCATGGATGACCGTTATCTCATCGGCTGCGGAATGGATTCTGAAGAAAAGTACCGTAATTATCCCGGGATTGCTGTTTTGGTGCAGGATTGAATTCTGCGGAGAATTTCTTTTTATTTTGAAATAATAACTTTTAATTTTTTTTAAACGGTGTATATTATATACCGTATTTTTTTTTAAGGAGCAGTTATTATGAGTAAAAATAAAGCAGTTTATACGCATGGACCGATAGGACGCACTATGCTGAAAAACGGTGTTGCCATGCTTGCCGGGACGATTGCGATTTGCGGTTACAATATTGTTGATACATACTTTGTCGGTCAGTTGGGCAAAATTCCGCTGGCGGCAATGGGATTTACCTTTCCGGTCATTATGCTTATCGGATGTATCTTTCATGGTATTGCCAATGGCGTTATGGCACCGACGGCACAGCTGCTCGGTAATAATAAGCTCTCAAATGCGGCAAGAGTTGTTTCAAGTGGATTTTTGGTGACGATGATTTTTTCGATCCTGCTTGCGGCGCTTGGTATCGTTTTTATGGAGGATATTTTTGTCAAACTCGGTGCGACAGGAAAAGCTCTGGAAGAAGTCAGAGGATATATGAATATCTGGTATATCGGTTGTTTTACCGCCAGTATCGGAGGATTGTCAAACAGTATTCCGGTCGGTGCAGGTTCCCCGAAAATATCAGGTTTTATGATGATGACCGGTATGATTATCAATGCAGCTCTGGATCCGTTTTTCATTTTCGGCTGGGCAGGCTTGCCGGAAATGGGTATCAGAGGTGCGGCATTGGCAACGGTGATTTCTCAATTTGTTACATGTGTTGTCAATGTGTATTTTGTATGGCACAAACATCATTTGATTGCATTGGAAATCATACCGTGGCGCGTTTTCCGTACTGCTTCATTTCAGATAATACGCTATGCTGTTCCCAATTCCATCAGTATGATGATGATGCCGATCGGCAGCGCATTGGTTGTTAAAATGACTTCGGTTTTCGGTGATGCTGCAGTTGCTGCAAGTGCGGCGGCAGGCAGATTGGAAGTTGTGGCATTTATGTTTCCGATGGCATTGGGGATAACTTTGATGCCGACCGTCGGTCAGAATTTCGGTGCAAGACTTTACAGTCGTATCAGAGAATGTCACCGTTTTTCAATGCGTTTTGCCGGAGGATTTTTGTTGGTAATGGGAGTTATTTTCTTTTTCATTGCGCCGTGGGCGGCAAAACAGTTTTCGCCTGACCCTGAAGTGCAGAAAATAATCATTTCCGCTCTGCGTATTATTCCGTGGGGATTGTGGGGAATTGAAATTCACCGTTACAGCGGATTTTTTTATACCGGATGCGACCGTCCGATCATCACGGCTTATCTCAATGTTTACCGTATTTTCATTCTGTTGGTGCCGCTGTCATATCTTGGCTGCAAGACCGGTTATGTAGAGGGTATTTTTGCCGCAAGACTGCTGGCAGATGTCATTGCCGGAGCAACCGGATATTTCATGTCAAAGGTCATGGTCAGACATTTGCCGAAAGACGGCGCACCGAAACCGGAGAAAACAGTTTACCGCAACAAATATCTTAATTTTATCTGGGATGATTGCTTCTGATGCTGAACAATATTGAATTGTGGCAGTGGGGGGTATTGTGCCTGTGTGCGGTTCTGATCGGCATAAATAAAACCGGTATCCCCGGACTCGGACCTTTGCCGGTGGTTTTGCTGGCGTTGAGTTTTCCGACTGCCAAATCGACCGGAATTCAGCTTATCATGCTTTGTATGGCTGATTTGATGGCAGTGAGTTATTACCGGCGCAGAGCGGATTGGAAACTTATTTTGAAACTTCTGCCGTTTGCATTGTGCGGTATCGCGCTGGGAAGTGTGGTTATGCGTTTTTTTGATGACGGCGCATTGAGGGTTGCAATTGGAATAATAATTCTGGCGATGGCGGGATTGAATTTTGTGCGGCGCAGATTTTTCAAAGAAGGAAGACTGCCGTCGCATTGGAGTTTTGCCATGCTGATTGGTCTGGGTGCGGGTTTTTCAACTCAAATTGCCAATGCGGCCGGGCCGGTCATGGCAATTTATCTGCTGGCGATGCAGCTGCCCAAAGATGAATATCTCGGTACTTCGGCATGGTATTTTATGACTTTGAATTTCCTCAAGCTTCCGGTTTTTATTCTTGAGGGCAGAATCGTTCTTGAGTCATTGTATATTGATTTGTGTATGCTGCCGATGATCGTGCTGGGGGCATTTCTCGGCATATTGATTGCCAGAAAAATGTCCCAGCAGTCATTTGAACTGGTGGTTCAGATATTGATTGTTATTTCTGCCGCTAAACTTCTTTTTTAGAAGAAATTTATTGCGGCAGAGGCAGTTTATCGTTTGCTGTTATTCCCAATGATTGAAGCAGCAGACTTCTTCGAGAGGCTTACGCACTTTGTTGAAAGTTCCCTGTTCAGCGCTGTATCCGATTGCGAGGACGAGGCGTGTTTCACAGCCGTGCGGAATACCGAAATGTTTTTCCATTTTTTCCTGATCATTCATGCCGATAATGCATGTTGAGAGTCCGAGAGAGAAAGCTTCATGGCACATGTTCATACAAGCAGCACCGATATCGCCCTGGGCAAAACGCTGGGTGTCTTTGTAATGGGCAACAACGCTTTGCATGACTTTTGCCTTCTGTTCGACAAAGATGATGAAAGCTGATACCTGATGACGCCACGGCGCACCGGTAACTCCGTCGCCGACAACGACTGCATCGCAGAGTTTTTCTTTTGCTTCAGGAGAGTCAATAACGATGAACTTCCACGGCTGGGAATTGCATCCGCTGGGTGAGAGGCGGCCCGCTTCAACGATTTTGAGCAGGTCTTCGCGTGAAACCTGTTTTGCCGGATCGTAGGCACGGCAGCTTTTTCTTTGTTTCATGATGTCGAGAAAATCCATAAAATACCTCCTGTTCAGGTTAATAAATGCAGAAATTTTTTGAGTGTGGGTGAATTATTGTCTGCCCGCCATACCGCAGAAATCGGTAGATGCGCATTGCAGTCCTCAAATTTGCGGTAAATCAGATCACGGTTGTGGCGCGGAAATGATTGCGGCAGGATTGTTACGCAGTTGAGTACCGGCAAAAGATGCAGCAGAACTGTAATATTTTCAATTTCCATGATCACATTGGGCTTGAATCCGGCATTGCGGCAGAGCATATCAAGTTTGGTACGCAGCGGGGTTGCATCCTGCGCCTCCTGAAAAATAATCCTTTCGTTGCGGAAATCTGCCAGAAAAAGCTGTTCTTTTGCTGCCAGCGGATGATTTTTTGGAATTGCGGCAAGCAGATAGTCATTTTCCAGCACCATCATACGCATATCCTCGGCTTCGACAGGTTCCATACGGACAATTCCGAGATCGGTTTCCTGATCGCGGACTTTTTCATAAATGATTTTGCTGTTTGCGGTCTTGATATTCAAATGCAGCTGTTTATAGAAAGCCTGCAGCTGGCGCAGCGCATTGATGAAACCGGTCGCATTGACAGCGGCGGGGATGACATCAATGAGCAATGTACCGGCTTCACCTCGTGCAACAGATGATGCAAGGCGTTTGGCATTAGCGAGTTGAGTCAGAATCTTTTGCGCCTCAATGAGATATGACTCTCCGGCGGCAGTCAGCGATACATTCCAGCGGTTTGAACGGTCGAAAAGCTGACAGCCGAGTTCATTTTCCAGTACATTTATCTGACGGCTCAAGGCTGATTGGGCAATATTCAATTCTTCGGCGGCGGCGCCGAAGTGCAGCATTTTTGCCAGAGTTATAAAGTATTGCAGTCGTTTTTGATCCATATTAATCTCAAAATTAGATTGATTTTTTTTAGATAATATATTGCAAATTGTAAATAAAGCAAGTATATTATTGAATTGTTAATAAATTTTTTTACAATATTTTATATTACAAAGGAATTTTTATCATGAATGAGTACGCGGCAAAAGTTTTGGAATTGCGTAAATCACAGGCTCCGTGGGAGTCAGAATTTATTCAGAGTGTAACTGAAGTTTTTGAATCTATCGGCGGTTTGCTTGAATCAGATTCCCGTTATGAAAAAAACAGAATCCTTGAACGCATCACCGTTCCTGAACGCATCGTTACTTTTCAGGTCCCGTGGATCGATGACAACGGCGAAATTCAGGTGAATACCGGCTATCGCGTCCAGTTCAACAGCGCAATCGGTCCCTACAAAGGCGGCTTGCGTTTCCATCCGACTGTCAATCTTTCAGTTTTGAAGTTCCTCGGATTTGAACAGATGTTCAAAAATGCTTTGACCACTCTCCCCATGGGCGGCGGTAAAGGCGGCAGCGATTTCAATCCCAAAGGCAAATCTGACCGCGAAATCATGACTTTCTGTCAGAATTTTATGCGTGAACTTTTCCGTCATATCGGTCCGGATACAGACGTTCCTGCCGGAGATATCGGCGTCGGCGCACGCGAAATCGGATATCTTTTCGGTCAGTACAAACGCCTTGCCAATGCTTTTAACGGTGTTCTGACCGGCAAAGGTCTCGGCTGGGGCGGTTCACTCGTCCGTGCTGAAGCAACCGGATTCGGAGCTATTTATTTTGTTCAGCACATGCTCGGACTCAAGAATGAAAAAATCGAAGGCAAACGCGTTGCCATTTCCGGTTTCGGTAATGTCGCATGGGGTGCTGCTCTCAAGGCTGTCAATCTTGGTGCAAAAGTTGTAACTATCTCCGGTCCTGATGGTTACATTCTTGATGAAGACGGTTTGACTGAAGAAAAAGTTGCTTATATGCTTGATCTCCGTTCCAGCGGACGCGACATTGTTGCTCCCTATGCAGAGAAATTTGCCGGCAGCAAATTTATCGCCGGACGCAAACCCTGGGAAGTTCCTGTTGATATCGCCATGCCGTGCGCAATTCAGAATGAACTCAACGGTGATGATGCCGCAACTCTGGTCAAAAACGGTGTCAAACTCGTTGCTGAAGTTTCAAATATGGGCTGCCGTCCTGAAGCTATCGAATGCTTTGCTCAGAACGGTATTACTTTTGCCCCCGGCAAGGCTGTCAATGCCGGCGGTGTCGCAACTTCCGGTCTTGAAATGAGCCAGAATGCCGGACACGGTTACTGGACCGCTGCTGAAGTTGATGCCCGTTTGCGCGGTATCATGAGCGGTATCCACAGCGCATGTGTCAACAATGGCAAACAAACTGACGGCTCAATCAATTATGTTGCCGGTGCCAATATCGCCGGTTTCAGAACCGTTGCAGAAGCAATGATTGCACAAGGTATTTGATCTTTTCTCTCCAAAGGTCGATTTTACGCTCCGTTCTGTATTTTTGCAGAACGGAGTTTTTTATTTTTGAGCGTGGGGGTTGACATTGTATCTTGTAATAAAACAACAGAAAGGAGTTTTGTTATGGGACGCGCTATTGACATTATCGGCGGAGAAAATATTACCGTTGAACGCAAACAGAATGATTTTGTAATTCACGGCGCACCTTTGCCGGCGCCTGAAAACAGTGCGGGTAAGGGATTTTTCAAGATGAATGTAAAAAAAGAGGGGGATAAAACTGTTGCTGTCATGTCGGATTGTATTTTCCGCTTGAACGGCAGATATTGCAGTTTGGAGAATTATGTTATAGATTCATGGTATGAGCCGTGGAATTTTGTTTATCTGAAATTGAGCTATGATGCATTGCCATGTACGATCGAGCGTTTTGTATACGGGGCGAGGGAGGACGCGGCAATATTGGATTCTCCGGAATATATTTTGCTGTATATTCTCCATAAAACAGAGCATATTGTGGATATTGAACGGTTTGCATCGGGGCTGATTGATACTGTGCATCTCGGCGAGGGCTTTTTGTATGCAGTTGATGATAAGGGTATAAGAAGTACTGTGAGTAGAAATTGGAAAGGTGATCACCATAATTTTGATAATGCAAATGGTGATGTTGTTTATTTACCTGCATTCAGTTCGGAAAAACGCGAGGGGGTCAATATCCAGATGCTACGCAACAAGGGCGGTTTGATTCAGGTAGGGACCGGCGATAATTATCATAATTGGGTGGCAACCGGTTTGCCGGATCAATGGTCGGATGAAGTTATAACGGTCAAAGTGAATCCGGAAAAAGTCTATTTCTGACAGATCAATTTTTTTATGCACGGTGTTATGCCGTGCTTTTTTTGTGCTTGAAACAACTCTTTTTGCCATGCTTTATAAAATAAATTTGCAAAAAAGCATTTTGTGGTGTATATTAATAGTATGGCTAACATTCGATACAATTATGATGATAATTCGGGACCCGGTTATCAGAAGAAAAAATCCGGAAAACCATACATGGTGTTTTTCTGGATAATCCTGCTTTTTTTCTGCGCCTGGGGGGTATATGAATTTTTCTTCGGCAGAGATACAGAAGAAAATGAGAAAAAAGAACCTGCACCTGCAGTCCAAACAGAAAAATCAGCTGAAATTGTTAAAAAATCACCCGTTGCCGTTCCCCGCAAAAGTGAAGTGAAAAATATTGCAAAACCTGCGGCAAAATCAGCAGTTGAAGTTGATGCTGAACTCGCAGAGGATGCAGTCAATTATCCTCTCGGCAAAGTGGAGCTTGACCAAGTACCGCAGCTGAAAAATGCAGAACGCAACAAACTTTTTGCCAAAGCAGTTCAAGATACTGATTATCAAGTTGCCAAGTCTTTGCTGCTGAAAGAGATAGCAACACTTAAAAATAAATCCTCATTGTATTACCGCTCTCTCGGCAAATATCTGCGCGCTCTCAATATCAAAATCCTTTTTGACGGTGTTCCGGGCGGCAAAAATCAATCTTATGTAATCAAAAGCGGTGACAGTTTGAACCGCATTGCCATAAATTTCAATCTGCCGGTAAGCGCGATCATGAAGGCAAATAAATTGAAAAGTACCGTTATTTATCCGGGACAAAACCTCCGTGTTTACAAAGGGGATTGGAAAATCGAAGTAAGTAAAGCTGCAAAATTGCTTTATGTTTTTGACGGCAGCGACCTTTTTGCAATATATGACATCGGTATCGGCAAAGAGGGCAGAACACCCAAAGGTGATTTTATTCTCACCGACAAGATCGAACATCCGTCATGGTATTCTCCCGATGGCAAAATCGTTCCTTACGGAGAAAAAGATAATGTTCTCGGAACTCATTGGCTCAAAATTATGCCGACAGGCAATACTGATTCTGCTTATATCGGATACGGTATCCACGGAACATGGGATGAAGGCAGTATCACCAAAAGTATGAGTAACGGCTGTGTGCGCATGACAAATGCTGAAGTCGCAGAGCTTTTTACATATATTCCGCGCAAAACTCCGGTTAAAATTTATTGAAAAAGGATTTATTATGGCTGAAATATATCTGGATTTTGAAAAACCGATCATTGAGTTGAATAAAAAACTTGAAGAACTTGAGAAAATCGGTATCGATCACAAAATCGACGTTCAGGCTGAAATTGATGCGTTGCAGGAAAAAATAGCTGCCACTATGCATGATATCTATGATTCTCTCACTCCGTGGCAGCGCGTTCAGCTTGCCCGCCATCCGGAGCGTCCTTATGCAATGGATTATATTGAAAAGATTTTCAACAGTTTTATTGAGCTTCATGGAGATCGCCGTTTCAGTGATGACAAGGCGATCATCGGAGGTTTTGCCCGCTTGAAAAACAAACCTGTTATGGTTATCGGAACTCAAAAAGGCCGGGATATGAAGTCGAATGTTTACCGCAACTTCGGCTGGCCGCATCCCGAGGGATACCGCAAAGCAATCCGTTTGATGAAGATTGCAGAAAAGGCAAATGTGCCGATCGTTACTTTTATTGATACTCCCGGGGCATTCCCCGGTATTGCTTCCGAGGAACGCCATGTCGGAGAGGCGATTGCCGCCAATATGCGTGATATGTTCTCATTGACAGTTCCGGTGATTGCCATTGTCATCGGCGAAGGCGGTTCAGGAGGTGCCATCGGTATCGGTGTCGGCAACAGGATCCTTATTATGGAAAATGCTTATTACTCAGTTATTACCCCCGAGGGGTGTGCCGCGATTTTGTGGAAAGACCGTAAATTTGCTCCTCAGGCGGCTGATGCATTGCAGCTGACCGCAGAGAAACTTATGGAGTTGGGTATTGCTGATGAAATTATCCCTGAACCCCGCGGCGGGGCGCAGAAAGATCATGACGCGGCGGCGGAAATGTTGAAGGAAGTGCTTGAACGCCATCTCAAAGAGCTTTCAAAACTTTCTCCCGCAAAATTGAAGGATCAGCGTTATGATAAATTCCGCGCCATGGGGCAGGTGACTGAAAAAATAGTTGAAGAAGTAGTTGATAATACTGAAGTTAGCGGAAATTGAAAAATGTCTGATTTGTTGATCCGTCACGCTCAATTAAAGGATGTATCCCGTATTTGTGAGTTGCTGAAAATTTATTCAGAACAGCATATTGTCCTTGCCCGTGACGAGGAAGATGTTACTTTTTATCTGAAAAATTTTACAGTTTGTGAAATCAATGGTATTGTTGAAGGCTGTTCTGCCCTGCGTGATTTCGGCAATGATCTCTATGAGGTTCGCTCTCTGGTGGTCAATCCTGATAAAAAAGGGCAGGGAATAGGCAGGAAAATGATTGAATTTCAGCTCGGAACTTTTAAAAATACACAAAAGACGATCCGGGTTTTTGCGCTCACATATCAGACTGAATTTTTCAAAAAACTCGGTTTTGATATTGTTGAAAAAGAACTTTTTCCCGAAAAAATATGGAGCGATTGCGTTAAGTGCGCCAAGCGCGAATGTTGTGACGAAATCGCCGTCCTGCATGAAATCCAACCTGAATAAAATATAACCAAACAAAGGAGAAAAATTATGGCACGCAAAGTCGTTATCGCCGGTAACTGGAAAATGAACAAAGCCGCTTCCGAAGGCAAAGCTCTCGTTGAAGCTCTCAAAGAATCAACCAAAAATATTTGCCCCAACTGCGCTGATATTATCGTCTGCCCGCCATTTACAACTCTTGTCAGCGTCCTTGATGCTGCCAAAGGTTCAAATATCAAAGTCGGCGCTCAGAATATCCACTGGGCTGATAATGGCGCATTTACCGGTGAAATCGCAGGAAATATGCTCAAAGAACTCGGTGTTGAATATGTTATTATCGGTCACAGCGAACGCCGCCAGTATTTCGGCGAAACTGATGAAACCGTCAATCTCCGTCTCAAAGCCGCTCTCAAAAATGATCTTAAACCCATTGTCTGCATCGGTGAACTTCTTGAAGAACGCGAATCCGGCGCAACTGAAAAAGTTCTTTTTACCCAGCTCGACGGCGGTCTGAAAGATATTTCCGCTGCTGATATGGAAAAAATCATTCTCGCTTATGAACCCGTCTGGGCAATCGGTACCGGCAAAACTGCTACTCCCGATATCGCAGAAGAAACTCACAAATACATCCGTTCTTTCCTCGCAGACAAATACGGCAAAGATGTCGCTGACAAAATTATCATTCAGTACGGCGGCAGCATGAAAGCTGAAAACGCTGAAGCTCTCGTCGGTCAGGCTGATATTGACGGCGGTCTTATCGGCGGCGCAGCTCTCAAAGCTGACAGCTTCACTGCTCTGATCGAAAACGCCATCGCCGGTGCAAAAAACAAATAAGGCGATTTAAGAAAATCAGTTGTTGTGTCATAAAAGATAACTGATTTTTTGCAGGGGGAGAAGAAAAAACCTTTTGGCGTTCCACCCGCCTTTTTATATGGTTCTTTTCTTCCCCTCCTGTCTTGTCCCGCCATAGCCTTCGGCGACGGCGGAACCCCCTCATCTTTTTCCAAACCTTTTAATAGTAATCAATTCTTTTGTAAATATAATCCCATATCATAGAAAAGAATAAAATTAAACTCAATGATAAAAAGCATTCTTATTTAGTGCAAAGTCCAAATCAGTCTGCTTTTAGAACACAGCCTTGTTTTTTATCATTTTTTATTGAAAATTTCTGATTGAAAATGACTATTAAAGATATTGCAGAACATTTTGGAATAAGTATAAGCATGGTCTCGCGTGCAATCAATAATTCCGGTTATATCCGTGAAGATTTGCGCAAGGAGATCATTGAATATGCACGTCTGCACCATTGGCAGCCGTCCAAACGTGCAGTATCTTTGAAAACGGGTTCATCACATACTGTCGGAGTTGTTGTGCCGTATATCAATACCAATCAGTTTGAATTTATTCCGATGCTGATTTCGAGGTTGAGTTATTTGAAGTATTCATGGCAATTTGTTCTTGGCGGCACTCCGGAACAGATTGATGCACTTACGGCTTATCCTGTGGAAATGATATTGGCCATCAATATTACTGATGCTCAAATGGGGGCATTTCAGAATGCAATAAGCAAAAATATTCCGGTCTTGAACATTTTCGGCCGCCGTGATAATATTCCGAGTATTATCAGTCCGCATAAAAAAGCGGTATATAACTGTATTAAAACGTTGGTGGAGCAGGGGCATCGCAAAATAGCTTATGTCGGACTTGACTTTCGTATAAATACTTCAGATTTGAGTACATTGCATTTTTCGAGTGCGCTTGAAGGAATGCAGGAGGCAATAAGAGATTTTGAACTGGATTTTGATATTGAGCGTGACTGTGTATTTTCTCAAGAGTATGAGTTTGATAAACAGGCAATAAAAAAACTGCTGCAAAAGAATGAGTATACTGCTGTTTTCGGCTGGACTGTTTTTGCTGAAATTGCATTTTATACGGCTTGCCGTGAGCTTGGTGTTGCGATTGGAAAAGATATTTCCTTTATCGGATTTGAGGGAAATAATACATTAAAGGGTTTTAATCCGCCTCCGATTTATTATGAATTTGACTATAATGCAATGCTTGATGCAGTGACCCGTTTTGTGCAGAGCAAAGGCAAAAATTTCCCGCTGTTCACTGAAACCGGATTTACTCTTATGCAGGGTGAGAGTATTTGTAAAATATAAAATTACTGATTTTTTTTGTTTTCCGATATTGATATTTTTATTTTCTGTGATAAATTATTGTAAAGTGTGGAATCGTTTCCATATTTTGTAACAAATTAATTTGCAAAGGGTTTTGAAAATGTTGGTAACAGGTACTTTTCTTGATGAAATCAGTCATGATATTCCTCATCAGAATTGGGGAGAGAAGGAGTGGGACAGAGATTTTGCCTGCATGAAAACGGCGGGAATAGATACTGTCATCCTTATTCGCTGCGGACACAAGCGTTTTATAACTTATCCGTCTCAATTTCTGATGAAGAATGAGCATTGTTATAATCCTCCGCTGGATTTGGTCGATCTGTTTCTGCGACTGGCTGACAAATATGATATGGCTTTTTACTTCGGGCTGTACGATTCCGGTGTTTACTGGCACAATGGCGAATGCAAACGGGAACTTGAACTTTCAAAAGCGGTTGCAGACGAAGTATGGGCGAAATACGGACATCACAAAAGTTTTAAAGGCTGGTATTTGAATTGTGAAATTTCCAGAGGTTCGATCGGAATGGCGCATTTGTACCGTGATTTGGGTAATTTTGTGAAAAATATTTCAGGTAATCTGCCGACGCTTATTTCTCCTTATATTGCAGGTATCAAGGCATGTCCGGGAAATGCCGCTACTATTGCTGAACATGAAAAAGCATGGAACATGATTCTTTCGGAGATTCAGGGCGCGGTTGATATTGTCGCATTTCAGGACGGTCACTGTTTGTATGAAGAATTGCCTGATTATCTGGAGATCAATCTTAATTTAGCCAAAAAATACGGCATGAAAAGCTGGACGAATTGCGAAAGCTTCGACCGTGATATGCCGATACATTTTCTGCCGATAAAATGGGAGAAAATGAAGCTGAAACTTGATGCCGCAGGCAAATGCGGTGTTGACAAGGCAATCACGTTTGAATTTTCACATTTTATGAGTCCCAACTCTATGTATCAGTCAGCACACGGACTTTTTGACCGTTACATGGAATATCGCAACGAACTTCTCAATAACAAATGAAAGGAACGGAAAATGAAAAAAACATTCACTCTCATTGAACTTCTGGTTGTAATTGCAATTATCGCAATTCTTGCAGGTATGCTGCTCCCCGCACTTAACAGCGCAAGAGCCAGAGCTCGCAGTGCCGCCTGTTTGAATAATATGAAAACAATCGGTTTGGCAGGAACATTGTATTCCGCAGATTATGATGACTGGATCGTTCATGCCCAAAATCCGGCGGGGGATCAGAATTCGTGGTTCTGCAAACTTTCCGGTAATGCTTATGATACAGGACAGCCGTTGAATCCATCTTACGGACCGATTTTTTCCGGAGTGAATAATGCGACCAAAGGTACTTTTGTCTGTCCTGCGGAAAAAGATCCTTTCGGTACAGCAGACGGTCAGTTTAAATATACCCATTATACGGTCAATCCTTATGTTACCGGCAGCGGCTCTTCAGATAATTGGCTGAAAGTATATTTTGCCAGAAAGCTTGATTCTGTCTACAGTCCTTCGCAGGCTATTTTTATCGGAGAATCAAATCAGAGAGGTTCTTACAGAGCTACATCTATCAATTATTTTTCATATCGTCACAGCAGCGGTGGCGAAAAACGTGCAGATGCCACTGCTACTGCTCCGGCATCATCCAATAGTGCTTCGACCAACGTTGCTTATGTTGACGGTCACGCTGAAAGAAAAACTCATGCCCAGCTCAAAAGTATGCCTGATGATACCGCAAATAATGAGGGTATTGCCAGCGGACTCGGTAATGGTCAGTATGCTTTGTATTACGGGGTGAAATTCAATAAAACAGCACCACTTTCAAACTGAAGGGACATTATATGAAAAGTAAATTTATTGTATTTTTATTGTGTATCGGTGCTTTTGTTTTCGGCGCACCGCTTACTTTGATTGATAATGGAACTCCCAAAGCTGTTATTGTGCTTGAAAATAATCCGACTTGCGCCGCACAGCTCGGAGCTTATGAACTCAATCATCATCTGAAAATGATAAGCGGGACAGAACTGCAAGTTGTTAACGGTGATTACAAAGGCAGTCTTGTTCAAATAATTATCAAAGGCGCAGATATTAAACCATCTGCCGAAACTATTGTCAAATGCGAAGGCAATAAGATTTATCTTACAGGATTTGATTCAACTGCACGGCGTAAGGTTGATTATATAAACCGCAAAGGATGGCCCAATATGGATTATGATATTTATTCTCCGTTGCTGGCGGTTTATGATTTTCTTGAAGATGAATGCGGAGTGCGTTTTTATGGCGTAATGGATAAAGATACCTGTTTTGTCCCTCGCAAAACTTTGACTGTTGAGGTCAAAAATCGTATAAATGTTCCGCCTTGTGATGCTTTTCGTGAAGTCTGGCCGAGTATCAATATTGATAAAAAAGCCTCTCGCCGAGACCTTTTTCTCTGGCGTTTCCGTTGGCGCATGATGAGCCATTACGGACGCAGTTCGCACAATATGTATACAATTTACTATAAACATTTCCGTCCTGCCAAACAGCCGCATTTGAAATCTTTGTTCAAAGGTTATAAGCCTGAACTTTTCGCACAGAAGCCGGATCATTACGGAAAAGATTCGATTCTGGCGCAGGCATATCCTGCTGATCGTGATGTGCCGCCGCAGCTCTGTTACAGCAATCCTGAAACAATTAAATTTTTTGCGGATGAAACTGTAACTTATCTCAAAGGTCAAACTGTTCCCGGCGGCTGGGGAAGGGGAAAAATACGCACTTATGAAGGCATTCCTTTTTATTATCCTATTCAGAATTCCGATGTCCCTTACGGTTACTGTCAGTGTGAAAACTGTAAAAAAGGCACTGTGAAAGGAAAAAGCCTTGACAGTTCTGCAATCAAATTCAAATTTATTTCCGATGTTGCAGAAACTGCGGCAAAAATTGATAAGCGGTCAGGTGTTTCGACACTTGCATATATTGAAACTTACAAATATCCTGAAAATGTAAAACTTGCAGACAATGTTTCTGTTCAGCTCTGTCCGGTTGTTTATTCATGGTGGCATCCGCTCGTTCGTGAACGCCAGTATTCAATGTATAAAAAATGGATTGAAAAAGAGGGTAAAAAGCGTCCGTTGACTTTGTGGACTTATCTTTTCAATGCAGGTACATGGGACGGCAGATTTCATTATGGTGATTACACTCCGTTTATTGACGTTTATCCGTGGCAGACTGCCGCAATGTTCAGTGAGTTTGTCAATGACGGTATCAAAGGCATGTTTATTGAAGCTGACATGACTTACTGTAAACTTGATGCTTATCTTGCCATGCGTCTTGCTTATGACAAAAATGCTGACGGCAACAAAATCATTGATGAATATTTCAATAATTATTACGGTAAAGCAGGCGATACAGTCAAGGCATTTTTCAAAAAATGTGAGAAACTTTACTGGTCAACTGACAAATTCAAACAGTATCTTGCATCTGAAAAAAATAAGGATGCCATCGCCTGTCCCAAAGGTACGGTTCACAATTACTGGACTACAGGACTTTTGGATTTTGAAGCCCAATATGCGAGTATAAAAGAATCTGATATAAAAGAACTTGATGCTCTTATGACTGTAGCTGCAATGCTTGCAGATACTCCTGAAACCAAAGCCCGTGTCGCCGAACTTCAGAACGGTATCTGGAAGACTGCTAAAAACGGTTTCGCTGAATATCAGGTTTATTTGAAACGCAAAAATGACCCCAATGCGCCGATTGTAATTGATAATAAAGTAATAAAAGGTAAAGCTGTTCGTGACCCCGCCGCAAGTAAAGGCAGAGCCAAAGCCATGCATGTCAATAAAAGCTGGGTGATGAATTTTCATGTTCCCCGCAATGTGAAAGAGGGCGATTATAAAATTGTCGCTTATATCCGTACCAATGCACCCAAAGGCGAAACTTTTTATTTCAATCTCGGTACATGGGATGCCGCGGCAAAAGTTCAGAAATACAAAGGTGTCCCATGCGATGATATTTCAGGTGCAAAATATATTCCCTGTGATCTCGGAACTTTCAGGATTAAGCCCGGATTGCTCTTTTTCTTCGGTGGAATCATGCGCAAAACTCCGGGAAACAAAAAATTTGATGATCCTGATATTCAAATTTATTGTGACAAAGTGGAATTCATAAAAATAAACGATAAAAAATGAATAGTTTTGAAAAATCATGTACCGTCGCAGTTGTCGGCGGCGGTATTGCCGGTATCGCTGCTGCACTTGCCGCCGCAAGATACGGCAAAAAAGTAATACTGCTTGAAAAAAGCTGTGTTTTAGGCGGTTTGGCAACTAACGGTTTGATTTATATTTATCTTCCGTTGTGTGACGGCAACGGCAGACAGGTGATTTATGGTATTGCTGAAGAACTTCTGCATGACAGTATCACTCTCGGACCGGGTGAAATCCCGCCGAACTGGAAGAATGAAAAAAATGCGATTGAACCCAAGCGTTACCGCTGTACATTTTCGCCTGCATCATTCATGCTTTCTGCAGAAAAATTATTGCTTGACTGCGGTGTTGATATTTGGTATGATACTCTTTTGACGGATGTATGCTGCAAAAATGACAGAGTTGAATTTGTTGAAGTTTGCAATGAAAGCGGCAAAGGCAGGATTTATGCCGATACATTTATAGATGCCAGCGGGTCAGCGATTATTGCAAGACGGGCAAATCTTCCTTGTTTTGAGGGAAAAAATTCAATGGCGGCGTGGGCATTGGAATATGATTCAAGAGCGGAGCAGGGGGCTTTCGGCAGATATTTTGACTCTTTTGCAGTTGCAATGAGTGCATTTGATGCCGAAAGCAAAGTCTCAATGACTGAAACTGTCCGAAAAAAATATTATGATGGAATGTCAGCTGAAAAAATTGCTGAACTTACAGCAAGTACAGGTGCATCCGGCAGAATTGTCAGTGATTTCATTCTGGAAAATCATCGTATTCTGCGCCGTCATTATGAAATTGACAGAACTGACCGTAATTCACTTTTTCCGGTAAAAATAGCCAACATGCCGCAGATGCGCAAACTCTATGCGGTAAAAGGGGCTTATCTGCTTGACAGCGGTGATGATGAGAAAAGTTTTGATGATTCTGTCGGTGTTGCATGCGACTGGCGCAAGCCGGGAAAATTATGGGAGATACCTTACCGGTCATTGTATGCGGCAAATGGAGCGGAAAATCTGCTTTTTGCCGGGCGCTGTATCAGTTCTGTCGGAGATGCCTGGGAAGCGACAAGAGTTATCCCTGTTGCCGCTTTGACGGGGGAAATAACCGGTGTCGCATCGGCAATGGCGCATGACAGAAATATTTCTGTGGTTGAATTGAATAGCAGCGAATTGCAGAATGTTTTACACAAACGTAATATCAGACTTTTTAAATCTGAAATATGAATAAGGCTCAATGATTGAGATTTTTTGTATTTATTTACTTCTTTTTTTCTTGAAAAATAGGGCTTTTGCAAGTATATTATAGTTCCGGTAAAATTTATCGGGGCTGTAATGACAAAATTTTTCAAGATAAAATAATAAAAGAGGTGTTACATGAGTCAGGAAACCGTAGAACAGCTGCTCCTCAAAGGTGCAGAATTGCCCAACAACGCGAATTTGAACGCTATTTACAAAGCATTGGAGAAAAATCCCGACAGCGTTAAAGAATGTAAAGACGCTCTCAATCTGCTTTTTGAAAAGTTTGATCCTGATGCTCTCAATATCACTCTTGCCAACTTTATCATTTCAATCTGTTCTTTCCCGGTTGAAAGTTCTGCCCAGCTCCGTCTGCTGCTGACTTCTGCGATCAAACTGCTGCTGCCGCCTTATCTCGACCGCCCCGCTGTTATCAAGGCTCTCGGTCTGCGCGATGCCAATCTGCCGCCGTCAAACATTATCGGCAGATTCCGCAAGCTTTCTGCCATGAAAAACGGTCAGATCGTTTTCCTCAACAGCTCATCACGCTGGGGCAGTATCGGCAATATTGATACTATCGGCGGTACTGTTGTCGTCAATCAGTTCGGTGCATCCGGCAGCGCCGGAAATGTTCCTCTGGATCTGGTGCTGGTGACAGGTATTCTTCTGACCAGCGGTCTTGATATTCTCAAAGTTGCAGACCGCTCCGGCAGAACCAAAATGACTTCAAATGAATTCCGCGCAATCGTTACTGCCAAATCAGCAGTTCCACTTACTGAGGCTCATATGCAGCAGATGGCACGCGCCGGTGTGGCTGCTGTCATGAGTCCTGAAGAATTTGAAACATGGTGGAGCAATACTGCAGCTGCAGCAGCTCCCGCCAAACGCCGCTCTTGCGACGGCCGTACTCTGCAGGAAATCAGTATGCTGCTTGACGGTGAGGATGCATCTGCTCCTTTGAGCGATGAAGAGGCTCAGAAATTTGCTGTATTTTTCAATAATCTCAAAAATGATGTAATCAAACGCGAACTTAAACGCCTGGCGGAAGTTACTGTCAAAGTCAGCAGCCGCGGAACTGCGGAACAATTCAGTTTGATGTTCTCTGCTCTTCAGTCAAAATGTCCTTTCTGGCCGGCTGATCCCATCCGCGCTCCGCATGAAGGTATTGCTGTCTGGAGTGAACTTGCTGCCAAAGATATCGCTGTTCTCGGTGCATTGACCAGAGATATTTTCGGTACATCATACATTGCCGCGCTTTCAATGCGTCTGCCGCAGAAAGCTTTGACCGGAGTCGCTGTCCTCGCTGATGTGGATGAACTTGATGAACTCATTGCAGAACAGCACAGCTGCAGTGCGGACCTCTCCATGTGGATTTGGAAGAACCGCAAAAAAGGTTCACAGAAACTTACTCATCACCTCAATATTGATAATGTTATCCGCGCTCTTTCTCAGGAAGGTTTGCCCAAGGCATGGACAAACGGTTTGCGTGAATTGCGCAATCTTTTGATGGATAATGCCGAATTCCAGAAGTTTATGATTCAGCTTGCAGGTGATCCGATGAAGATTACCACCACTTTGCAGGCTGCTCTGTTCCTGACTTCCGGTGAGCGTCAGAGTTTGATTGTTAAACTTGCCCGTTCATCCAAGGAACTTCAGAGCCATCTGGAAAAAGGCGCAGGCGAGAAAATCCTTAAAGCCGGTATGAGTGAAGAGGAAATCAAACGCTCCAATCAGCAGCAGAGCGCTAATGAACCCTCATATACCAGTAATCAATCACATCGAAAACTCATGCAGGAACTTGATGATATTATCAAAATCCATCAGCCCGAAAACCGTGCCGCTCTGTCTGCTGCACGCGCTCACGGCGACTTCCGTGAAAATGCTGAGTTTGATGCTGCCAAAGAACGCCGCAACTTCCTGTCACACCGCCGCAGTGAGCTGGAACAGGAACTCATGTTTGTTCAGCCTATCGATATGCGCAAAGTAAAAGTCGGAGATGTCGCAGTTATTGGCAGCAAGATTACTTTGAAATATAATGACGGAGCTGAAGAAACCTATTATCTGCTCGGCGCATGGGACGGAAATCCTGAAAAGAACTATATTTCCTATAAAACACGCCTTGGTCAGGTTATTTATAATCAGAAAAAAGGCGCAGAATTGAGCTTGCCAAATGGCAAAAAAGCCGTTTTGGCAGATGTTTGCGCTCCTGAAGAAGCTGTTCTGGCAGATATGGATTGAGAGGCTGGCGCAAAATGATGTTCAATTCGATCCTTTGCCGTTACCATGAAATTGCGACCAAGGGCAACAACCGCATTATGTTCGAGCGTTGTCTGGTCGATAATATCCATTGTCTTTTCAAAAAAGCCGGTTTTGATTATCCTGTACGCAGGGTGAGGGGGCGTATCTGGATCGAGAAAAAAGACGGAACATTGTTTGATGCAGAGGAAGTGCAGAATATTTCTCGTGTTCTGGAACGGACATTCGGAATCGAAAGTTTTTCGCCGGCAATCAGACTTGAAGCTGATATGGATGTGCTTGAGGCAAAGGTCAAGGAACTGGCCCCGATCGTTTTTGAGGAATATTTTGCAAAATTCAATACGGTTTCTTTCCGTGTCCGCGCCCGCAGAAGCAATAAACAGTTTCCGCTCTGCTCCAAGGATATTGAAATCCGCCTTGCAGATGCTTTGACAAGTGTAGTTGATGACAGCAGATTGACAGTTGATCTGGATAATGCCCAGGTGACTTTCGGCTGTGAGGTGCGCGATGAATTTGCATTGCTTTTTATGAATGAATGCAAAGGTCCGGGCGGTTTGCCGGTCGGCAGTAATGAAGGGGCAGTCGCGCTTTTTTCCGGCGGTATTGATTCTCCTGTTGCCTGTTATATGACTATGAAACGCGGTTGTCCGGTTGATTTCGTGGCATTTCACAGCAATCCCTATACCCCGCAGGAAACAACAGACAAGATTAAACGCATTGCTGACCATATGAATCTTTTTCAGCGCGGCGGCAAGCTTTTTCTCTGCAATCTGGTTGAATTTCAGAAACTTGTGCGTGATTACTGCACTCCGAAATACCGTACTATTCTCTATCGCCGCGGTATGCTGCGTATTGCAGAAAAAATTGCTGATAAATATCACCGTATAGCTTTGCTTACCGGGGATTCTGTCGGACAGGTGGCTTCACAGACATTGCAGAATATGCGTACCATAGATGCTGCTACTCCGATGCTGGTGCTTCGTCCGCTGGTTGGAATGGACAAAATGGAAACTATCCGCATCGCTGAAAAAATCGGAACTTTTGCATTGTCCAATGTTCAGGTTCCTGACAGCTGTACCGTATTTTCTCCGTCGCAGGCGGCAACAACTTCTGATATCGCAACGATAGAGGAGGAGGAGAGCCGTATCCCTGATTATGATGCAGTTCTGACTGCTATTGCTGACGGTGCTGAAAGAGTTTGAGGTCCCGGATATGATGAAATGGGAAAAACTTTTGTCCTGCCGCCGTCTTGGGGTTGAGCATATTGATTCTGTTCAGGCCAAGCGTTCCCCCTTTCAGCAGGATTTTGACCGGATAGTTTTTTGTGCGCCGTTCCGCAGACTTCAGGATAAAACGCAGGTTTTCCCCTTGAGTGAAACGGATTATGTCCGTACCCGTCTGACACACAGTATGGAAGCGTCATCTATCGGGCGTTCGCTTGGAACCGGAGCAGGTGCATTTATTTGTGCCAATGAAAAACTCGGCATATATCCGAGTGATGTCGGTGCGATCGTCGCGGCGGCGACATTGGCGCATGATATCGGTAATCCTCCGTTCGGACATGCAGGCGAAGAGGCGGTGCAGTATTGGTTTGAACATTCTGAAATTGCTGCATCATGCCGCAGAAATATGAGCGATGATGAAATCCGTGATATTGCCCGTTATGAGGGTAATGCTCAGGGATTCCGTATCCTTGCCAGATTGCAGAATCCGAATCAGAGAGGCGGAATGCAGCTGACCTGTGCCACTCTCGGAGCATTTGCCAAATATCCGTCAACATCGACTGCGGCGGTGCGGCCGTATGGTGTCGGCGGCAAAAAATTCAACTTTTTCCAGTTGGACAGAGATCTTTTCAGAGAAGTTGCATTGGAAGTTGGTTTGATTGAGCTTGATACATACAGTTTTGCCCGTCATCCTCTGGCATATCTGGTTGAGGCGGCGGATGATATTGCATACAGGGTTGTTGATTTTGAAGACGGTTTGATTGCGGGGCGCATACGCTACAGCGAACTTGAGGAACTCTTCAGCGCAGTGATTGCTGATAAAAAAATCATTGATAATATGTGCAGTTCAGCCAGTGAAGTTCAGAAAGCTGAATATTTGCGCTCCAAAGCGATCGGCAAACTGGTTGATCAGGCAACTGCGGCATTTATAGAGCATCATGACGAGCTTTTGAACGGCAGACTTGAGAAATCGCTCATAGATTATACTGCGGCGGCAGAACCGCTCGGTGAAATTTATAAACGGAGTGCTGAAGTTATTTACACAACTCCGCGTGTTACAGAGGTGGTTGTTGCCGGATTTGAACTTTTCTCCGGTATGCTGGATATTTTTGTTGCCAGCTGCAATGATATTGCTGAAAATGGGGCAAATACTTCTCCGCGCAGCCGCAGATTGATCCATTTGCTGCCGGACATGAAGCGTTATATGAATATGGATGTCTGGTGCGAGCGTCCTTATGTCCGTATAATTACCGTTCTTGATTATCTGTGCGGCATGAGCGATTCCTATGCATTGTCGCTTTACAAAAAATTGAAAGGTATCAGTTTGTAATGCCAGAACTTCCGGAAGTTGAAACTATCAGCCGCGCTCTGGCAAAAGGTCTGATCGGACTTGAGATCGTTAGAGTTGAGGTTTTTTCTCCACGCTTGCGAACTCCGATAGATGTGCTTGAAACAGCTCCTGTCTGCAATAAAAAAATTGTTTCGGTGAGAAGAAGAGGTCGTTATTCATTGATCTATTTTGAGGATGATTCAGTGCTGCTGATGCATTATGGCATGACCGGAGTCGTGCGGATAGAAAATCCGTCTGAACGGCGCAAACACGAACATATTTTCTTTCATCTGGATAATGGTATGATAATGAAGTTTGAATGTCCACGCCGTTTCAGTCAGGTGGAGTATTTTGCCAATGATGATATTCCGGTATTGAAAAAACTTGGTATAGAGCCGTTGACGGATGAGTTTAATGGTGAATTTCTTTATCATGCAGCGCAGAAAAAGAAGACTCCCGCCAAACTTTTTATCACTGATAATGCCGTTGTTACCGGTGTTGGCAATATTTATGCTGCGGAAGTTCTTTTTGCCGCAGGGGTCCATCCGGAACTTCCGGCAAATGAACTGACCTTGCAGCAATGCAAAGTGCTGGTGAGTGAAATCAAGCGGATTTTGAATTTTGCTATTGAGTGCGGCGGCAGTACGATTTCAGATTTCCGTCATGTTGACGGCTCGCAGGGAGCGTTTGCCAGAGAGTTGAAAATTTACGGTAAAAACGGCAGTGAATGTCCTGTATGCGGTTCAGTGATTGAGCGTATCGTTCAGGGGGGCAGAAGTTCTTTTTATTGCCCGGAATGTCAGAAAATCAGGCGGAAATGAATCTTTTGCAATACATAACTGCGGAATTTGCTGCCTTGAAAGTCGATTCGCCGGAAGCGGAGGCGCGACTTGTGATTGAATATTTGTACGGCAATGATGTTTTTCAAAAAGTTTCCGATGCCGATTTGAGCAAAATTCAAGCTGTTCTTGAGCGGCGCAAAAAGCGTGAACCGATCCAGTATATTCTTGGCAAAGCCTTTTTTTTCAACAGCGAGTTTATTGTTTCCCCGGCAGTGCTGATTCCGCGTCCGGAAACAGAAATAATGGTCGAAAAGCTGATTGATTTTCTGCCGCAGAATGGAGTGATGGCTGATATCGGATGCGGTTCAGGATGTATCGGGATTTCTGTTGCATTGGAAAGAGCCGATGTTCAGGTTTATGCGTTTGATATAAGCAAAGATGCATTGAAAACAGCAGAATTGAACGCTGCAAAACTTAATGTTTCAAATATAAAATTTATTGAAAGTGATTTGCTGACAAATTGTCCGGTTGATTTGAAATTTGATGCAATCGGAGCTAATTTGCCCTATGTGCCATTTGCGGATTATGCTGTTGCTCAAGCTGAAGTGCGTGAATATGAACCGCAGCTGGCGCTTACTGCAGATGATGCCGGACTTGAAATCATAATACGCTCACTCGCTCAACTGCCGCATTTTATGAAAAAAGATGGTGCTGCGTTTTTTGAAATCGATCCATCGCAGGATCAGCGTCTGACACAGCTTATGCGCGAAAATAATTGGCAGAATGTTGAAATAATAAAAGATTATACCGACCGTTCACGCTTCGTAAAAGCCGATATGAAGTAAAATCAATCTTCGTTTTTAATTATGTTAGACTCTGTACTGAACATTGACTGATTTTTTATATTGCAAGGGGGGGCGTTCCACCCGGCGTTCCACCCGCCCTTTTATTACGCTGGCGCGTGAATGTCAGCGGCTGGGTGGTGTCATGCATTATTTGCGGTGCGATCAGCCACACTGGGGTATTGCCGTTCATTGCTGTCGCAATTCACTATTCCCCAAGCCCC
>JAZSRU010000032.1:0-2399 GCA_045538635.1 Victivallaceae bacterium | reverse complement strand
AGGAATTTTTTTGCAAAAAAATCCTCTCCGCCTCCCCGTCTCACAGCCTCCCCGCTCAAACTACCCCATGCAAAATTCACGGAAGCGGCAGGTAGTACAAAGCGAGTTATCATTTGCGGATGGGATACTGAATGGATCAGTTACGGTCTGCAACTCATGGGCGATATTCAAATGAGAATCTGCCCGGCGGGCAATATCATCAAGGACTGTTGAGATATTGAATTTACTGTTGTCATTTTCCAATCGGATCATTCCTGAATCATTTATGAAAACATGCCGTACGAATTCCGGTGAGATATGCAATTTCTGCTGACAGTAAAAAAGATCAAGCACGGCAGAAGTTTCATAATATTCTGCATGATTGCAAAAATTCAAACAGAAAAACTCCCCTGCTCTATTTATTACACCGAGAAGTGGAAAATAAATTTTTATGTTCCCGATATGTACCGATGCGACATCTGCTGACGGATAAAAATCCTGCCTTGGTGCTTCAAAAAGATGACAAAACAAATCATTGCCGAGCAAATTTCCGGCAGCAGAATCAAGTTCGTCTGCAATCTCGCTGAAAAAATCTCCGATATTGACTTCATCGTAATAAAATTCAGATAAAATCGGCGATTGCAAATGGTCAGTTTCATAAAAACCGAGCAGCATATCATTTTTGGCAGCGAAAAACTCTTTAAGCAAAATTCTTTTCAAATCATAAAATGACAAGCCGTCGATGAAAATTTTGCGGAATACTTCCAGCAGCAAAGCCTCTTTGAATGATTGGACAGAACGAAGCTGTTTCAGCAAGTGGACATGATTGCGTTCACTGTCAGCTGCCCCGACTTCATACTCGCCGAAAGCATAAACTGTATGCAGATAAAATTCACGCGGACAGCGTTTCAACATTGCTTCACGCGAAAAAGAAAAGAGATTTTCTTCATTCATATTTTTCTGATTGTTATATTTTCAGCATAACCAATGGCAAAAGCCGGATCATATTCGGCACATTTCATCGAAAGGCAATTTGCCGATGCACACGCCAGAGCCATTCTGAACGCGTCAACTGCATTTCCGGATGTCAAATATTCTGAAAGCATAACGGCACTTGCAGTATCACCGCAACCTATCGCATTGACAATTTCAGCGAGAGCAGGCAGTTCATATTCATAAATCTCATGATTTGAAAGCAGAAATGCTTTATTTGCTCCGTCAGTGATAGCAGCACAAGCCAATTCATAATTGCAGTCAAGCATTTTCAACGCTTCCGGTACATTTGAAATTCCGGTATATTCGGCAAGTTCATCGGCATTAATTTTCAAAATAACTCTGCCTTTTGACGCCTGCAGAACCGGTGTGAGATTGAAAATCATATCCGCCAGAACGGTTTTTCCTGCGGCAAGCGCTTCAAGAGTCAACTCAAGATAGATATCATCCGGCGCATTTGACGGCATAGTCCCGCAAATTGCCAATGCATCAAAATCTGATATCTTACGGCTTAAAGTCTGTTTAAAATCTTCAATATTCCCCGCATTGAGCGATGGAGATGGTTCAATCAGTTCAGTCATACTCTGATCTTTCAAACTTATGCAGGTGGAGCAGATGCGGGTTTCGCCGTTTTGCAAAAAAATATCGGAATGCCCGATTTTCTCATCATCCAGCATCGCAGCAATTTTTCTGCCGTTATCTCCGGCAAGAAACTGCACTACACACGGACACGCTTTACCATAAATCGCTGCCGCCCGGGCAAAATTTATCCCCTTCCCGGATGCAAAAGACAAAGCATCATTTGCACGGTTTACTTTTCCTTTGACGATATCTGGAAAAACAAGAACTTTCTGCCATGCAGGATTTGCGCCGGATATCAGAATTTTTTTCATAACAAATCCTCCAGCACCTTAATAATATCATCATCAGATAAAGCAACCGGATTGCATTTCATACTGCCTGAACGGCAGTTTTTAAGGATAAAATCAAAATCTTTTTTCTGAATGATACCTTTAAAATCGCGCGGTATTGCCATTTTGTCCGCCAAAGTCTGAATATCGGCAATAAGTTTTTGTGCAGTGCCGTCCGGACCGTAATAATTTTTTGCCGCAGCAGAGAGAAATTCACTGTTTATCTTCAAAATACGCACCAGCAGAATGCCGCAAATCAATCCGTGCGGCAGATGATACAAACTCCCGATCGGATGAGCCAGACCGTGAACCGCACCCAATCCGCTGTACATAAATGCCATAGCTCCGATCATTGTTCCTTCGGAAACTGCATCTTTCGCATTCAAATCACCCTGACAAGCATTTTCAAGATTGTCAACAACCAGTTTGAATGCCTGCATTGACCATGCAAAAGTAACATTATTGGCTTTATTGGAAATTGCGCCCTCGATCGCCTGGGTAAGCGAATCCATGCCG
>JAZSRU010000114.1:0-8219 GCA_045538635.1 Victivallaceae bacterium | reverse complement strand
GAAGACCGTGAATATTTCCGTGAACGCATGCTCGCTCTGCAGATTCCGCAGCCCGAAAGCGGTATTTCCCGTTCACTTGATGAAGCTGTCGCTCTCGGACGCCAGATCGGTTACCCTGTCATGGTTCGTCCTTCATTTGTTCTCGGAGGCCGCGGTATGGCTGTTATTTATGATGAACCGACTCTCAAGAAATATGCAGTCGAAGCTATCAAGGTCAGCCCGGAATATCCGATGTTGATCGACCGCTTCCTCGGCAATGCGATCGAGTGTGAAGTTGATGCTCTCTCCGATGGCAAAAATACTTTCGTTGCAACAGTCATGGAACACATTGAGCTTGCAGGTATCCACTCCGGCGACTCAGCTTGTGCAATTCCGCCTGTTACTATCGAAAAGAAACATCTTGATACCATTGAAGATTATGCTTCAAAAATCGCTAAAGACTTCAAAGTTGACGGCATATTGAATGTTCAGTTTGCCATTTGCGATGATAAAGTTTATATCATTGAAGCCAATCCGCGTGCATCCCGTACAGTTCCGCTGGTCGCCAAGATCACCGGAGTTCCGCTGGCGCGTATTGCCACCGGTTTGATGCTCGGTCAGCCGTTGTCAGATTTTGCTCCCTATCTCAAAAAGAAAGCTAATAATTATTACGGCGTTAAAGAAGCTGTTTTCCCGTTCAATATGTTCCCCGGAGTTGACCCGATCCTCGGACCGGAAATGCGTGCAACCGGTGAAGTCATGGGTATTGCAGACAATTTCGGTTTGGCATATTTCAAGAGTCAGCAGGCTGCCAATGCACCGCTGCCTCTGGAGGGAACCGCCTTGATTTCCGTCAGCCGCCGCGAACGCGAATATCTGCTGCCGGTTGTTGAAGGCTTGCATAAACTCGGTTTCAATCTTATGGCAACCGAAGGAACAGCCCGTTATCTTGCAGAACACAATATTCCGCATACCTTTGTTTATAAACTCAATGAAGGCCGTCCCGATATTGCTGACAAGATCAAGAATAATGAAATTCAGCTCATCATAAATACTCCATCCGGTAAAGATGCAAAAACTGATGACAGTTATATCCGTATGATGGCTATTCAGCATCAGGTTGCCTACATGACCACTATCGCTGCTGCCAAAGCCACCGTTGCAGGTATTGAAGCTGCCCAGAAAAACAGCATTCAGCCCAAATCTCTGCAAGAATATCAGAGCATGGATTGATTTGACAGGATGAAAGTTAAACGGGGAAAAAACCTTTATGAATAAAGGTTCTTTTCCCCGTGCCCCTTTTTCCAAACACTTTTATATTCGGATTTTATCTTTTGTTTTTACAAAATATAAAATCCGTTTTTATTTGACTTTGGACTAAAAATCTGAAGGGGGAAAGAGAGTTACGCAAGCGGCGAACATCAATATCCCCATGTGGTTAATAAATTGCGGTGAAGTACAAAATCGCCGGGGGAGATTCGCTTATAAACCAGTTCATCTCTGAATGGCAGCGGCGGAAATCCTTCGACAGCTTCCGGAAAGCTACCATGTTTAAGTTGATAAAGTTTCAACATTATCAATGTCTTGAGATGGGTTTGAGTAATTGTTTTGTTTTTTGCAAAAATATCTTTGGCAAGCATTGGATTGCGCTGCAGATCGACAGCCAGCGGACGGATGCGCAGTTGTGAATAAAATTCTTTTGTATCTGCTTTTATATTATTTATATAATTTGTATGTCTGCTGAAAATATTTGATCCGTGTGTATTCCGCCATTGCAGACTTTTCTGCAGGTTTTCGTAACATATCGTTAGCACAAGGTCCTCATTATATTTGAAATCAATGGAATCGACCAGTTGTTTCAGGGCATTGTAATAATCTTCATAGCGTTTTTCTGTCGGGCCGTAATGGACAAGTGTATCCAGTGAAATTATCCAGAAATGCTGGAGTGTCATATCGCCTGCAGACGGATGCTGCTTTAAAACATTATTGAGGACGAGCAGTTTTTGAAAAACGTGCAGGGTTTGCAGTTTTTCGCCCTCTGCCGCACAGAATTTGAGGTAATGCAGATAAAATTTGTGCATTGATCTCAGTATATTCATTTTATTATTGAAGTCATTTTTTTCTGACAGATAATTGAAGCTGAATTGTGCGGTATAAGGAACTGAACTTAATTCGCCGGTTATTGCGACGACTTCGGGTGCATTCCAGAATTTGCGTAATGTTTCCTGTGATAGCGTGTCGGAGCGGAGAAATGATGTTGTTATCTTCCGGTCAAGTTCGCGTAAATCATCCGGCAGTTTCTGCCGTGCATAATAAAGATTTTTTATCATGGAAAAACTGTTTTTTTCAGCGGAAAGCTCCGGGTAAATATTTTTTGAGTTTTTTTCAAAGTGCAGAGAGTCTGCGATGCTGAGCAGATTTTTTGCGCGGGCGATGATGATGATATCAGATATCGCGATGCCGCAGATAAACAACAGTATGAATATTGAAAATAAAAGGATGATTTTTTTAGCGATTTGTTTCATTTTGTTTTCCTGAAAAATTTTTTCTGATAAAGGAACTGCGCCCTGACGGAACAAATTTTATGCTTTTGCATATATCAGAACCAAGTTCAGAGTTGATTCTGTTAATCATTAAATCTGCTGATTTCAGTAATTCTTCCTGCAAAAACGCACTGTGCCGGACTTCCAGATAAACAGTCCCGTCTTCTCCAAGCGAAGAAAAATTCACCAGAGCGGCAAATTGCGGCGAAACGATTTCTCTCCAACGGCTTGCCAGTTCGATTTGCCAGCGCACATTGGATGGAATTGATTGCTGCATGAATTCTTTGTTCAGTTCATCAAGCAGTTTTGCCGGAGTATCGTGAGCATTGATCTCTAATTTTCCATCGCGTTCACCATACCATTCACGGAGCATTTTTTTCATGCGCTCGCGTTCGGCGACGGCTTTGATTTTAGACAGAGGAATAGGCATTGCAATTTCCACTAATTGTTGACGAAGCCGGTGAATTGAATCGGCAGTATCAGTACATCACCCACGACTTTAAACGGGGCAATAAGTCCTCTGCCAACATTGGTCATACCGGGGCCGAGTCCGCCGAATGGCAACCCGAGAGTCATTTGCACCAATCCCCACGGCAGATAAAGAATTTCCAATGTATCTTTGCCGGTCTGAATGATGCCTTTTGTGCCGGAGATAAGTCCTTTCTGGATATACGGACGCATGACTTTGGCAGCTTTGATGGCGATCGGGGCGAGAATTGCGATAGTTACGGGGTCGATTGCTTTTGCTTCAGGTTGAACCATGGAGCAAAGGAATACACTTAAAAGCACGATGAGAGTACATTTTCTGCAGCTTAACATTTTTTTGCCTCCTCGTAAAGTTTTTCCATCTGGTCAAGAGATGCGTCTTCCAGAGAAATGTTCTGTTTTTTGAGTTCTGACTCGATATATTGGAAACGGCTGACGAATTTTCTGTTGGCAGCACGCAGGAGCTGTTCTGAAGTTTTCTGCTTGCGGAAGCGGATCAGATTGACTACAGCGAAGAGTAAATCCCCGAGTTCTTCATTGATTTCATTATGATCGTTTTTGCTCATAGCATCTTCGACTTCGCGGAGTTCCTCTTTGATTTTTTCTAAAATATCGCTTTCCTGCTGCCAGTCAAAATCATATTTTGCCGCTTTTTTCTGTATTTTTTCAGCAGTATCAAGAGCTGAAAGGGCAGGGGGAATGGAGCCCATTACAGAATCGGATTTATTTTTCTTTTTTTCAGTTGATTTGATTTTGTCCCATATTTTGAGGACATCTGTTGAATTTTCTGCATTCATATCTCCGAAAACATGTGCATGGCGGCGAATCATTTTTTCACATATTCCGCGCTCAACATCCTGCATGGTGAAATCACCTTTTTCTTCGGCGATAACGGCTTGAAAAACAACATTCATCCACAAATCCCCGAGTTCTTCACAGAGAAGTTCCGGATCTTTGAGGTCAACAGCTTCGAGTACTTCGGCGCATTCTTCTGCCATACAGGAACTTACGCTTTCGGCAGTTTGTTCTCTGTCCCACGGACAACCGCCCGGGGCGCGCAGAATGCGGATTATTTCATAAATATTTTCAGGTTTTTTGTTCATCAGAAAGTAAATCCCATGTTGAAGTGGAAACGCAATTTGCTCTTGTATCCTTTTTGTTCATTCAGAACGGGATACGCCAGATCAAGCTTGATCGGAGCATTAAGGTAAGGCAGAACGATGCGCAGACCGTAACCGACTCCGATGTTTACTGCACCGAAATTCCAGCTGTCTGCCCATGTGTTGCCGATGTCAACAAAAACTGCACCGCGGATAAAATCCCATATCGGGTGAGAAATTTCAGATGTCACAAGCAGCATGGTTTGACCGCCTTTGCGTACTCCGTTTTTGTCAGTAGGTGAAACATCTCTGAACTCAAAACCGCGGAGAGAGTCGCCGCCGCCCAGGAAATAACGTTCATAAATCGGAGCATCATCACCGTCAAAGCCGCCGACAACTCCGAGTTTTGCACCTGCCATCAGAATGATAGCTTTGTCAAACAGGGGATAATAGATACTTCCTTTGAGTTCTGCGCGGTAAAAACCGTCGCTTGAACCGAAAATTGATGGCGCAAATGCACCGAGGACATTGATATTATAACCGCTTGTCGGCATCATCAAACTGTCGCGTGTGTCGCGGTCGAGCATCACGGAGAATTGGCTTACGAGGTTGTCGCCTCTGTATTTTTTGATTTCAGAAGAAGCTTTTGAATTGATGTGCTTGACTTTTACATCTTCAAATTTGTAAGCAACTGATATTGAGGTGAAATCGTCAAAAATCCGGCGGGTAAGAGCAGTTCTGACACCGATTCTGTCCTCATCCCAGTCATTGAGTTCACTCTGGTTCATATATCCGTTGAGGTCAAATTTCAGCGGCATATCAAAAAGCCACGGCTCTGAGAAATCAACATTGAATCCCATTCGTTCAATACCTACAATTCCCTGAATACGAAGTCTTTGTCCGCCGCCGGTGAACCAGTTCCATGGATCGAGCAGATCAAAGTTGTTGTTTGATATTTCCAACATTCCCATGAGACTGTTCACATCAGAGAAACCTGCACCGAAACGGAGATTGAACATATTTTTTTCGGTAACCTGGATATCGACATCTTTTTCGTTGATTGAGTCTGCATTTGAAACGACGGTTTTCACTTCATCGAAATATCCCATGCCCATCAATCTTGCCTGTGATGCTTCAATACGGTTGCGGTCAACTGGATCTCCGGGCTGAATGGCGAGTTCACGGCGGATTACTTTATCTTTTGTAACGATGTTGCCGGAGATTTTTACATCGCGGACGGTATATTTGCGTCCTTCTTTGATGACGAAATCAATATCAACCACATTTTTCTCGTAGTCGGCATGGCGCACCGGTTCGCAAACAACATCTGCATATCCGAGTTCTTCGTAGAGTGCGGATATGCCGCGGCAGGAATCCTGTTCTTTCTGAAAGTTGAAAATATCTCCCTGTCTGACAGTTACGAAATTTGACAGGTCTTCACTCTGGTAAACCGCATTGCCGGAGATGTGGAGATTTCTTATTTTGTACGGTTTGCCCTCGTCCAGGATGAAATGGATATCAACATATTCCGGATCATCTTCATTCTGAGTGACTTTCAGCTCTTTTACTTCAAAATCAAGATAACCTTTGTTCCAGTAAAGTTCGCGAATTCTTGCTTTGTCCAGCTCAAGTTCATCACGGTTGAGCAGACCTACTTCAAAGAGGCCGCTCAATGGTGACCATTTGTTCTGAATGGCGAATTTGAGCTTTAGAGATGAGAAAACAGTATTTCCTTCAAAAGTTACGCGGTTGACTTTCAGACGGAGTTTTTCATCAATATGGAAAATTACATCAGTTTCTCCATCAGGTGTGTTGTCAAGCTTGAAAAATATTGCAGCATCGTTGTAACCTTTTCCACGATAGAATTTTAAGAGATTATCAATGCTTTCCTGTAATTTTGCGTCGTCAAGTGCAAGTCCTTCAGTTACAGTAACTTCTTTATAAAGGTCATGATTGTTGAATTTTGCATTGCCATTGAATTTGACATGACGGACCCTCGGTTTTGCTGTGAGTATGTATGTGAGTGCCACAGTACCGTCGTTTTTTGTAACACTTTCTGCTTTAACATCTTGAAAGATTCCTGTTTTGAACAGCCTTTTTATGTCTTCGTTGACCATTTTGGGGTCATGTGAAGCTCCAACTCGTTGCTGGATATGCAGTAAGAGCTGTTCACGCGGAAGCTGGATTTTGCTTTGCTGTTTAAAATTCAATTCAGAAATGTTTGCCGCAAATATATTTTGCATAAGAAGCAGCAATGCGAAACAAAGTATATGATATCTTTTGGCAGTCACAGTTTTTTATCCTTAAATTTATTTTGTATTTTATAATTACTAATATAATATTATATAAGATAACACATGTTTATAAGTTTTTCCAGTTTTTTTTAAAAAAAATGCTCGAAGTTGTTGATATTTGACATGGTATATACAATATATGTTTTTTGTAATTTGTATTTTGAGTTTGGATTTGTATGTATCATGTTGATTTGATGTTAGTTATGCGGTAATAAATGAGATTTTGAGCTTGGATGAGTTCAACTTTTTTGAGATTTTTTCTCTTTTTGAGCTTGACAGTAGGCGATTCCGGTGTATATTAAGCGCCATGTCATCAGAAATGACGGTTCTTTAACAATTACAGATATGAGTTTTTGAAAAAAATCTCAAAAAAGTTTAAAACTTGATTTGACATTTTATTTTCATGCTGTATATTAAAAACCATGTCGCCAATGAGCGATGGTTGATTAAAAAACAGCAGATTGAAAAAAATCAAAAAAAGTTTAAAACTTGATTTGACAAATCAAAAATCTGTGATAAATTAATAAAACCATCACGATTCGGTGATAGTTGTTTGAAAATTGAATAGTGCGATGTAACCGACAATTTACATTGAGAATGATTCTGAAGAATCACGAAATAAATCAAAACAAGAAATTAGAGCGTAAGTTCAAATTTCTTCGATATAATTTAATTATACGGAGAGTTTGATCCTGGCTCAGAACGAACGCTGGCGGCATGGATTAGGCATGCAAGTCGAACGAAGCAGCAATGCTTAGTGGCGGAAGGGTGAGGAACACGTGAGTAACTTGCCTCCAAGTTGGGAATAACAGCTGGAAACGGCTGCTAATACCTGATGTGGTTTATTTACTGCATGGTTTATAAACTAAAGATTTTATCGCTTGGAGATAGGCTCGCGTCCCATTAGCTAGTTGGTGAGGTAACGGCTCACCAAGGCGACGATGGGTAGCTGGTCTGAGAGGATGGTCAGCCACACTGGGACTGAGACACTGCCCAGACTCCTACGGGAGGCTGCAGTCGAGAATCTTGGGCAATGCGCGAAAGCGTGACCCAGCAATGCCGCGTGCGGGATGAAGGTCTTCGGATTGTAAAGCGCTGTCACTCGGGACGAAAACTGACGGTACCGAGGGAGGAAGCCACGGCAAACTACGTGCCAGCAGCCGCGGTAATACGTAGGTGGCGAGCGTTGTTCGGATTTATTGGGCGTAAAGGGTCTGTAGGAGGTTTATTAAAATTGGGGTGAAATCCCGGAGCTCAACTCCGGAACTGCCTTGATGACTGATGAACTAGAGTACTGGAGAGGTAATCGGAATACCAGGTGTAGCGGTGGAATGCGTAGATATCTGGTAGAACACCAATAGCGTAGGCAGATTACTGGACAGAAACTGACTCTGAAAGACGAAAGCATGGGGAGCAAACAGGATTAGATACCCTGGTAGTCCATGCCGTAAACGTTGTCAACTTGATGTGGGGAGATTTAACCCTCTCCGTATCGAAGCTAACGCGATAAGTTGACCGCCTGGGGACTACGGCCGCAAGGCTAAAACTCAAAGGAATTGACGGGGGCCCGCACAAGCGGTGGAGCATGTGGCTTAATTCGATGCAACGCGAAGAACCTTACCCGGGCTTGAAATATAGAGGACAGTCTGTGAAAGCAGATCTTCCTTCGGGACCTTTATACAGGTGCTGCATGGCTGTCGTCAGCTCGTGCTGTGAAGTGTTCGGTTAAGTCCGGCAACGAGCGCAACCCGTATCTTTAGTTACCATCAGGTAAAGCTGGGGACTCTAAAGAGACTGCCTGTGTTAAGCAGGAGGAA
>JAZSRU010000059.1:0-3252 GCA_045538635.1 Victivallaceae bacterium | reverse complement strand
CGTTCATTTTACAGCGTTTCAATATGCCCACTCCTCAAAAGACATATTTTCCCGCTGCAATGTTAATATAACTCAAAAAATTAATTTGTCAAATATTTTTTAAAATATTTTTATTTTCAACTTTACAAATAAGCAACATTTAATCCATTGATAATCAATATGTTGCAACTTTTCATCAACAATGATAATCATTATTAATAATAAGTATATGATTTTTTATTAACTTTTTCAGCAATAAAAAACGCCTGATAAGCAGCAGTAATATGAACGCCGGAACAAAGCTGACAATGATGGAATATTGAGATTTTTGAAAATTTCGGGATAGTATCCGATCTGCGGAGCTGCTGCTCCATACAAACTTCTGTCCTATGCACAGGGCGTTCCACCCGCCATTTTGTTCTGCTGGCGCCTCATGCGTACCGGCGTTCCACCCGCCTTTTTGTTCTGCTGGCGCATTGGAACAGATATTTTCAATACAGAACTGAAAATTTTATGATATGCATTTGATTTTTTTGTGCAATGGTGTTATATTGCGAAAAATTCGATTTATCATAACCTTGAAAGGAAAAATTAAAATCCGATAAACTAATTATATTAAAAATTATATAGCATAATTATTCAGGCTCACATCGCAAACTACCACTTTGAGAACAGCCTATTCAGAAAAAGCAGAGAAGAATTGTGCCTTGTTGCAGATACAAGGTGCTTTTCTGTGTTTGTATTTTTCTGAAACGCTGTGGTAGGCGTGCGATGTGGTACAAATCGGGAATGCACCTCTTTTTTTTGCGGTGCGTTTCCTAACCACGGAGACACCGCAGATGGCAGGCAACAGCAATTTACAGAAGGCAAATAAAGCAAAACAGGACGAATTTTATACGCAACTTTACGATATTGAAAAAGAATTGCGGCATTATAAAAAACATTTCAAAAACAAAACGGTTTTCTGCAACTGTGATGACCCTTACGAAAGCAATTTTTTCAAATATTTCGCAATGAATTTCAATTTTCTCGGACTGAAAAAATTGATTGCGACCTGTTGTAACAATTCCGCTGTGGCGGGTGAAGAACTTGAAATCGGCAAAAAAACTGCATATAAAATAGAGATAACCGAAGTAAAAGATGAAAACGGCGATGGTGCAATCGACCTTGCAGATGTTGAATTTTTGATTAAAAACTGTAAAAATGTCTTAACAATTCTTGATGGCAACGGAGATTTCCGCTCTGCAGAATGTATTGAACTGCTGAAACAATCTGATATAATAGTTACCAATCCCCCATTTTCACTTTTCCGTGAATATGTAGCGCAGCTCATTGAATACAACAAAAAATTCCTTATCATCGGCAATCAGAATGCAATTACTTACAAAGAAATATTTCCGTTAATCAAAGAAAATAAAATGTGGTTAAGTCATGCTTTATCCTATATTGCATTTAAAGTGCCTGATTCATATGAAGAACGAAGTACACGTTTTTGGATAGATGAAAATAATAAAAAATGGCGTTCAATGGGAAATGTATGCTGGTTCACTAATTTAGATATCCCCAAACGCCACGAAGATTTGGTTCTGTATAAAAAATACACTCCTGAAGAATATCCGGAATATGATAATTACAACGCAATAAATGTGGATAAAACAACGGATATTCCATACGATTATGACGGCGTAATGGGAGTTCCGATTACCTTTCTTGATAAATACAATCCCGAACAGTTTGAAATTGTCGGATTAGACAGATATGTGGAAGATAATCCTCATTATGGGCATCGTTTTAAAATAAATGGAAAAGAAACTTATGCCAGAATTCTTATCAGAAGAAAGAAAAAATAATATTGAAAGGTTTATTTTATGAAAATTGAGTTACAGGAATTGACAATCGGTGAAATCGCAGAAAATTATATTGACAACGATGAACATGGAGTAATCGGCTTTAACGGTAAGTTGAACATCAGACCGAAGTATCAGCGTGAATTCGTTTACGATACCGAAAAACGCAATGCGGTTATAGAATCTATTATAAAGAAATATCCTTTGAATGTAATGTATTGGGTAAAAAACAGTGAGAATGATTTTGAAGTACTGGACGGACAACAGCGTACAATAAGTTTCTGTCAATATGTTAATGGTGATTTTTCATTGAACGGAAAAGCATTTCATAACCTGACTCAAACAGAACAACAGGAGATACTTGACTATAAAGTAATGGTTTATTTCTGCGAGGGCAATGACAAGGAAAAACTCGATTGGTTTGAAATAATCAATATCGCAGGAGAAAAATTAACCGATCAGGAACTGCGAAATGCTATTTATCCCGGTCCTTGGCTCTCTGATGCAAAATTGAAATTCAGCAAAAGCAACTGTGCCGCATTTCTGAAAGGCAACAAATATATGAACGGCACTCCAATCCGTCAGGAGTATCTCGAAACCGTAATAAAATGGATACATGGCCCCGATGTAAGGGAGTATATGTCAAAACATCAGCACGATCCTAATGCAAACGAGTTATTTTCATATTTTCTGAAAGTCATTGATTGGGTTGAAATGACTTTTACTGTTTACCGCCGGGAGATGAAAGGTTTGGCTTGGGGGGTATTATACAACAAGTACAAGGATAATATTTTTGATACTGCTGCATTGGAAAAAGAAATTGCCGAACTTATGGCTGACGAAGATGTTACCAGTAAAAAAGGAATATATCCATATGTCCTTTCCCGTCAGGAAGAATATTTGTCAATCAGAACTTTTGACAACCATATGAAGCGAACTGCATACGAGAAGCAGAAAGGTTATCTGCTGCAAATGCGGCAAACATTTTGAATTGGAAGAAATGGAGGCAGACCACATAACTCCATGGAGTAAAGGCGGAAAAACTCTCGCTGAAAACTGTCAGATGTTGTGCAGAAATTGCAACCGCAGAAAATCCGATGTGTAAATAAAGGCTCTGTACTAAAGGCAGACTGATTTTTTATTGGGCGTTCCACCCGCCTTTTTGTTCTGCTGGCGCATTGGCGCATCCCATCGACATCTAAACCTAATTTGTGCTACTCTCCGGCGTTCCACCCGCCTTTTTGTTCTGCTGGCGCCTCATGCGTACCCCTTATAAAAGAAAACCCACTCGTCATGCAATACCGTGCTACTCTCCCATCACGCCGCAGGCGGGAAGCCTGAGGACGACTTTGCCGCCCGCAAGGCACTGTCCCAATCGGAGTAGCTGGTACGGATTTTACAGAACAGGGGGTGGTGCGGGATTGGA
>JAZSRU010000045.1:0-12013 GCA_045538635.1 Victivallaceae bacterium | reverse complement strand
ATTCAGCAGTTGCTTCTGACTTGATCGGCAGCACCACCACCGCCGGTTCAGAAAATGGTAACCACACCGCTTTCGGTAACGTCCTCTTCGTCGATGGTCATGTCCAGGGCTTCGAAGGTGTTGCTGGCGGCGCTTCTTGGGTCGCTGCATCCAATATCGGTACTCCCTCTTGGGCTACTGACGTTACTCCCTAATATTCGGCAGTACGTCTGAATTAAAAAATTCAAAAATCCCCGAACAGAAATGTCCGGGGATTTTTTTATTTGAAAATCAGAATTTCATTTTTGACATACCCTGCTGGCGTTTAATAATTTTGCGTTTATATTCATAAATGCCGAAACGGGTATCAAAAATAACTTTCTGTGGAAAAACCGTTATTTTATTTAAAGTTTTTTTCAACAAAAACATAAATTCATCATCGCTGATATTTTTTTGTAAATATCTTTTATACAAATTATAGGAATCAGAGTAATTGCAAGTAGAAAAATCTCTGTTTTGATTTTTGAGAGTGCGGATTTGAGCTGTCAGATTTTTAGTACATTTGCTGTATTCGGACAATGGCATAGCGCCGCTGATAAATGCTTCGGCAGCAGAGTTTTGTTTTTGATTGAATTCGGCAATTTTTTCTGCTGCATATATTTTATTTCTGCAATTGTTTTTCACCTGAAAAATTGAAGATTCCTGTTGCAGAAAAATTTTAAAAAACTTGAAAACAACTTCTTTCAAACCTGTTCCTCCGCGGAGATCGACACTTTCTGCAATACGGCTCCGGGAACAGGCAGTATCTTTTTTCAAATAAGTCATCGGACAGCGGTAATAAACTTTGCCGCGGCTGATTCCGGCAATGAGCCTGCTGCCGCAAATTCCGCAAAAAATATATCCACTAAGCGGCAGAAAACGATTACGCGGAAAAGTCTGATGATGTTTGTTTTCATCCATGCGTTTTTTCTGCATTATTTTCTGTACCGCTTCAAACAGTTCATAAGAAATTATGCCGTCCCATTGTTGATTTTTGATGAGTTCGCCATTGGTATTGAACTGATATCCGCAATAAATAGGATTTTTGGCAATATTATAAAATGAACTCATCCAGAAATTTTTTTTGAGAAATGGCGAAAATTTTTCATTGATATCGCGGACGATTTGATTATAGGGGCGGTCATTGACGATATTAGCGAAAATAAATCGTATAATTCCGGCATATTCAGCAGATATTGAAATTTTTTTTGATTGTTTGTTGTAATTAAGCCCCCATGCCTTGGCGCCTGTCGGCAGAAAACCGGAATCTCTGATTTTCGCCATGACTTCAATTGATTTTTGCCGCTGTTTGGCGATTTGTTCATCATTTATCTGATTTTTCAGCATGGTTATCAAATGCTGATCAAAAAGTGCAAGGTCGAGCATCCCGCCTTTGACTTGCAGTATCCGGACATTATCCGCTATCAGTTTCTGATTGATAAATGATTCAAGAAAAGAGTTGCTCAAGGGGCGGTAAAGCCGCGTTATTTCATCAACAATAAGATAATCCGCATTTTTCAGTTCTCCCAGCAAATTCCCCAGACCGCTGCGGAATTTTTTATACCCGGTCTGATTGGCAAGCCAGTATTGAAATGCCTGATCCTGTCCGGCTATCGCTTCATATCCGGCGGGGTATGTTTTGCCGGACACATTACAGTCAAAAAAGACATTGAGTATTTCAATGTCCATTTTTTCTGCCAAAGCCATACAATTACTGATTTGAACCTCAATGCTTTCGCTGTTTGATTCCGAACCGCTTGACTGACGGGCATAAATAACTGCTCGTTTCATAAAACCTCCTTTGTGTAAAAGGAGCGTAAGGAATTTAAGGCGGATAAGGAGATTAAGGAATAATTCATCACTCCTTAAACTCTTTATATTTCCTTAAACTCCCTATGTTTTTTATGATTTTAGGCGTTCTTCAAGACGCATGGCAAACATTTTTTCACGCCGACCGCCATAAAAAAATCCTGTTCCAACATTTCAAGATGACGGTACAGCAGATAATCCTTTTGTTCAGAAATTCAGTGAGGTTAATATAACGGAAAAAAAGTAAAAATACAAGCAATGAATATAATATTTGCGGATATTATTTTATAGGGATAAGTGAGCTTATGTCTATTTTTACTATCCGTTTGAAATTTCCTGATTTCTAAAAAAAAATCCCCAAACCTGAGTTTGAGGATTTTTGAATTTTTTAATTCAGACGCACTGCCGAATATTAGGGAGTAACGTCTTCAGCCCAATATTTGTCATTTTTGTTGGAAGGAATATTAATAGAAGAGTTCCATGGTTCTCCGTCAGCGATACCTTCGAAGCCCTGGACATGACCATCGACGAAGAGGACGTTACCGAAAGCGGTGTGGTTACCATTTTCTGAACCGGCGGTGGTGGTGCTGCCGATCAAGTCAGAAGCAACTGCTGAATCTGCGGGAGAAGATTCGTTGAGCAGATATGCGCTGAAACGATATGAAACATGATCATTAGTCAAATCAGCATTGGTGCTGGTTGATTTGCTTTTGCCGGTTGAAGAGGGGCAGATGTACATGCCGGTATCGGTCAGTTTTTTGGTTGCGATAAGCTTGTTGACATAACCGAGAGAAGATGAACCGGAAGCCTGAGTGTTGCTGTCTGCGGGATACCAGCCTTCCCAGAGCTGAACATTGGCATACTGTTTGATACCGAGACCGATCTGTTTCAGGTTGCTCATGCAGGAAGCTCTGCGGGCAGATTCACGTGCTGAGTTGAGGGCGGGGAGCAGCATTGATGCGAGGATCGCGATGATAGCGATGACGACCAAAAGCTCGATGAGTGTGAATTCACGACTTTTTTTCATTGTTTGTTTTCCTTTTTTGTTAGTTTTTACGGATAACGTTTCCTTTTGAAATCCGTCTTCTTTTGTGAAGTTACATATATTATAGTCAACTTTTTGATTTTGGCAACCCCTGAAATTAAAAAAAATGCAAATTTTTTCATTTTTCAGGAAAAAATCCGGAGCCGGAGAAAAAAATACCATTACTTTTTCCCATTATACGCTCCAAACCGCTGATCGCCGGAGCGATATCATATTACAACTTTGACGCCGTCAATTGCCTTCAATGCCGCATCAATGCGTTCCATTTCATCATGAGATGCAATTTCAGCCGCAAAAGTCATTGTCTGATAAGTTCCTTCTTTGGATTTTGAAGTCATTGCAAGCTCTTTTTTCACCTTGCATGATGCCATTACCGCACGGACGGCAACGGCAACAGAATCAACTTTTGCCGCCTGTGCAATGATACGGAACGCCCAGACAACGGGATATTTCAGCTCCGCTCTGCCGAATGGATTATTTGCGGGTGCTACCATTATTTCTCACTCCAATATGGTGAAATTTCACGAAGTCTGGCAATGATCGGCGGCAGTTTTTCCAGAACAAAGTCAACATCTTCTATTGTGTTGTAACGGGAAAAACTGAAACGGATCGTGCCGTGTGCCGCAGTATAAGGCAACCCCATAGCCCGCAAAACATGCGACGGTTCCAGGCTGCCCGTGGTACACGCACTGCCGCTTGAGGCACAAATACCGAAAGCATCCAGCAGCATCAGAATTGATTCACCTTCAATAAATTCAAAACTGACACTCGATGTATTGGGCAGACGGCTGGCGATATCGCCGTTAATACGGATTTTCGGAATCCGCTCCAGCAAACCTTTCTCCAACCGGTCACGCAATTCTGCAAGTTCAATAACTTCATGATCCATAGTCAAACGGGCAAGTTTTGCGGCTTCACCAAGACCGATCACCGAGGCGGCATTCTCCGTACCGCCGCGACGGCCCATTTCCTGATGGCCGCCGATGAGGAACGGATGAAAGCGCACTCCGCGCCGCACATAAAGCACTCCGACACCTTTGGGAGCATGCAGTTTATGTCCGGACAAGCTCAAAAAGTCAATCGTATTTTTGCTCATATCAATCGGAATCTTGCCGACAGCCTGCACCGCGTCAGTATGAAAGAGCGCGCCTTTGGCATGGGCGATTTCGGCGATTTCCTCCACCGGAAAAATATTTCCGATTTCATTATTTGCCCACATCATTGAAACAATAGCGGTATTTTCGTCAACAGCTTTGCGGAAATCATCAAGATTAACTCTCCCCCGGTCATCTACTCCGACCGTTGCGACTTCATAACCGCGGCGTTCCAGATCTTTGCAGAGCGAGAGGATCGCAGGATGTTCGATGCAGCTGGTAACAATTTTCTTTCTGCCGTTCTGAGTGGCAAGTGCGCTCAAAATCGCCGCATTGTCAGATTCTGTACCGCAGCTGGTAAAAAGGATTTCAGTTGCGACATTATCCTTGTTGCGGAAATCTGCACCGATGAGTTCAGCGATTTCACGGCGTGCATTTTCAATTTCAGGCATCACACTGCCGCCAAAAGAATGAATACTCGACGGATTGCCGTAACGCTCTGTGAAAAAAGGCAGCATTTTTTCAACAACTTCCGGAGCAACGCGGGTGGTTGCGTTATTGTCCAGATAAACAATTTTCATTTCATCACTCATGGACAGACGACCTCCAAACCGGGAGAAACAAATTCACGGAGTTTATCTTCAACGGTATGTTTCAAAGTTGCACCTGCCGCCGGACATCCTGCACAGCGTCCCTGCAAGCGGACAACAATCGTATTTCCTTTGATATCAATAAGTTCAATACTGCCGCCATCCTGTTCCAGCAACGGTTTGATTTCGCGGTCAATGATCTCCTGAACTTTCATGACCTTCTGGACAAAAGGCAGCTTGTCAAAAGCATTTTCCACAGTTTCAGGAACCTCCTGTTTTTTTTCATTGAAAAGGTCATCCAATATCTGCTGAATATTGTCCAGACAGCCGCCGCATGCGCCGCCGGCTTTGCAGTAATGAGTAATATCTGATGCTTTGCGGAGGTCATTTTCGAGAGCGACCTTGCGGATTTTCACATCGGTTATGCCGAAACATTTGCAGACGATCGCGCCGTCATGATCATTTTCGACATCTTCAAGAGTTTCACCGTTATAATTTGCAATCGCCGCCTGCAGAGCCTCCATGCCCATGACGGAGCAATGCATTTTTTCCTCCGGCAAATCTCCGAGAATTGCGACGATATCGTTGTTGGTAACTTTTGCGGCTTCCTCAAGAGTCATTCCTTTGACCAGTTCAGTCAATGCGGAGCTGGAAGCAATCGCGCTGGCGCAGCCGAAAGTTTTAAATTTTGCCTCTGCGATCCTGCCGTTTTCATCCAGCTTGAAAGTGAATTTCAATGCATCTCCGCAGCTGATATTGCCGACTTCGCCGATCCCGTCGGGATTTTCGACCTCGCCGACATTGCGCGGATTCAAAAAGTGATCCATTACCTTTTTATTATAATTCCACATAATACAATTCCCTTTATATTTTCATGGCAGCAATGACCGCCGCTCCGACGATCAATGCACCGATTATCATTGCAATTATCACAGGAAACATGGTCACCAGACCAAGTTTCATCAAATGAGAACTTTTCTGCTCTGAAAGTTCTTCCCAGAAACTCTTTGCCGCTCCGCCGTCACAGGCTGCATTGCTCAAATGTTCAATCTCAGACTCCATGCGGAAATATTCCATCCGCAAGTGTTCGACTTCACGCAAATATTCATGCAGTTCCCTGCCGCCTTCAGGCTCTGTGAGATTTTTGAGTTTCTCAAGTTTATCCATAATGACAGAGGCAGTTCTGCGCCGGGCTTCAACAGTTTTTTCAAGTTCATCATTGAGAGAATTCAGTTTTCCTGCCGCGCGTTCCATGCGTGCCATAAGATCAAGTTTGGCATTATAAACATCGGACAGACGGCGTTCCTGCGCTTTGGACATGGTATTCACCGGCTCTGCGGCAGAGGTAATATTCTGAACAGCGGCTGCCTGAGAATTGAAATCGGCATTATTGCGGGTCATTTTATACAAATTGCCGCTGATATAATCTTTTTTATCCATGCGATCATCCTCCGTTGTAAATGTATTTTACATAATATATCACAAATGGCCATTAAAGCAAGTTTTTCTATGTCTAAATAAAAATGAATTTTACTATTTTTTTATTTTAATGCATATTACTGCAATAAAACATCATTTTTGTCGTATATAAATAACAACACACCATACCAAAGGATTTTTTATGAAAAAAAGTTTTACTCTCATTGAACTGCTCGTTGTTATTGCCATCATAGCAATCCTCGCCGGAATGCTTCTCCCCGCCCTCAACCGCGCCAGAGAATCCGCACGCAGTACAACTTGCAAAAACAACCTCAAGCAAATCGGTTTGAACCTCACTCAATATGCCCAGGACAATCAGAATTATCTCCCGTTTGTAACGTCCATGCCGTCCGTAGCTGATGCTCTCGACCTCCCCAATCTCCCCGAAGCCATGGAAGATTATGTGGAAAAAAACAATAAAGTTTACCGCTGCATCAGCGATATAAATCCCGAAAATTCATACCTCACAGTCGATGACACTCCCGCCGGAGAAAGCGATAAAACTTTTTATGATGCAGAAGGCTTGAGCTATTACTTCAGCGCATCCGGCATGCGGCTCGATTCACGCCGCGGCACCAATACCCAGCGTACTCTGGCAAATGATTTTTCATATTTTCACGGCAAACGCGCCGCCAAAGGCTCTCAAAATAAACTCTTTATTGATATGCATGTCGGCGATTATCAGGACTAATTTCAGGAAAGGATATTTTTTATGACTCCGGATCAAAAGAAAAAACTCTCAATTGCTTTATACATTACAGGTGCAGTTATCCTCATTGCAGGCGGAATAACTGCTTATATACTGCTCCGCCCCGTCCCCCCGCCCGATCCGAAGGATGCCTCTGCTGCAAGAAAATTTGTCGCATCTGACGCTTTCCGCAAACTCCCGCCGAAAGAACAGTCAAATTATGTCCGCCGTATGCGCCCCGCACGCCGCCCGACACAGGCAGAGATGCAGAAAATGCGTCAGGATATGCAGAAAATGCCGCCCGAACAACGACGCGCCATGATGGAAAATATGCGCCGTGTTTTTATGCGCGAACAGGAAGAACGCCTCGATAAATTTTTCAAAATGTCAAAAGCCGAACAGATTGCAGAACTCGACCGCCGCATAGCCGAACAGGATAAACGACGGGCTCAACGGCAGAATCAGCGCCGTCAGAACAACCAGCAAAGACAAAATAATCGACAAACCACGCAACAAAACAATCAAAATCAAACCGCAGCTCCGGCTGCTGCAAACAATAACCGTCAGCCGGCTGCAAACAACAATCAGAATTCAAATCAAAACCGCCGCCAGCGCCCCTCCGGACAAATGCGCCGCGAATTTGAATCCGCAATTTCACCTGCTGCACGCGCAAAATTCCAGCAATACCGCCAGATGGAAAGATTACGCCGTCAGAACAAACTTAAAGTAAATAAGTAAATAAAAAATGGGCTGCGGCTTATCTTTTTTAAGATTTTGCAACAGCCCAATTTTTTTTAAATATTCTTCTGAAATAATCCGCCTGTCCACTCTTTTTCGGACTGACGGGTTATTTCTGTATAGCCGAGAGCAGTAAACTCCTCTGCCAATGCCTCAAATTCCTCATTGAGAATACCTGCCAATGCAAGATATTTACCGGGTTTGACCCATGTGTCAATATTATTTTTGAATTTGACCAGCAGATGACCGAGAATATTGGCGCAGACCAGATCGAACTGTTTACCTGCCTGATAAACTTCCGCATCATCGACAGTTAATTTCACATCTTTTCCGGTAAAACCGTTGATTTCAAGATTTTCGGCAGCGATCCGGACTGCGTCAGGATCAAAATCAAATGCATGCAAATCTTCATATCCCAGCTTTGCCGCGCCGATGGTCAGAATTCCGGAACCGCATCCGGCATCCAGAAAAGTCCGTACATCCGCATCATCTGCAAGTTTATCGATCATTTTCAAACAGAATGAAGTCGTTGCATGCTGTCCTGTTCCGAAACTCATTCCGGGATCAATATGAATTACCACCTGATCTGCAGCGGGTTCAAATTCCAGCCATGACGGTTTGATGACAAGTCTTTTTGAAATATGAATAATATTGAAATATTTTTTCCAGACATTTGCCCAATCTTCCCGCTTCATTTCAAAATATTCAATTGCGCCGAGATCGGTACCGTATTCGTTCCACATCGGAATATTTTCCTGCAGAAAATCAAAATTTCTGCGTCCGTCAGCCTCGGTCAAAGCATAAACGGTATGATAAACCTTTTTTGTTTCCTTGTTTTCATAAGAACTGAAATCAAATTCAGCCGCATTAAGGAACTCTGCGGCGGCGCTGAATTCGCCGGCATTATCCTCAATATTCACACAATAAAGCATTTCTTCCGGTGTCATAATAATTTCTCCTGTTATTAAATTTCTTCTTTAAAGTAGCATATTTTAAAAAATTTGCAAATTTCAAGCATATTTTTGCTTTCAAATACTTGTCGAATCAAAAAAAAATGCTATAATATAGAAAAGAATACAGTTTGTTACTCAAGGAGGGATAATAAAATGGCAGCAAATTTCAAAGATTTGCCCCACGGCAATGAAACGATTCTGATCGTTGATGATCATGAAAGTATATGGGATTTTCTGATAGAGGCATTGCAGAATCTCGGTTATTCCGTCATTCTGGCAGAAAACGGATTGGATGCAGTCGAAATATACCGGGAAAACAAAAATGAAATCGATCTCGTACTGCTGGATATGATCATGCCCGAACTCAACGGCTATGAAGCATTCAAACAAATCCGCGAAATAGATCCGGAGGCCAAAGTTCTGCTCTCCAGCGGCTTCGTCGGCGGAGAAGAGGTCCAGCACCTGCTGGATAACGGGGCCAAAGGATTTCTCGCCAAGCCGCACCGGATTCCTGCTGTCGCTGCCGAAATCAGACGCATTCTGGATGATAAATAAGGATTTTTCATATGGGAATAACTGCTGATGGAATTCTGATCGGTTTTCTGTTGACATTGCTGGCGGGGCTGGCAACGGTCATCGGCAGTTTTATTGCCTTTTTCACCAAATCAAGCAGCGCTAAATTTCTGGCATGGGCGCTTGGATTCTCTGCCGGAGTGATGATCTTTATCTCATTTGCAGAATTACTGGCAGAGGCAAATACTACTCTGCAGCAGACTTTCGGCGAGCGGCGCGGTTATCTGTATGCACTGGCTGCATTTTTCGGCGGCATCCTCATTTCACTTGCCATTGACCGCCTCATCCCCGAAGCTGAAAACCCGCATGAAGTACGGACAGTCGAAGATATGAATAATGCGCCGCAAATCCCGAAACAAAGACTGCTGCGCAGCGGTTTCCTTTTCGCTCTTGCCATGGGAATACATAACTTTCCGGAAGGAATGGCAACATTTATCGCCGCGCTGGACAATCCGGCGACCGGAATATCCATCGCCGTTGCCATAGCCATCCACAATATTCCGGAGGGCATAACTGTTTCCGTACCGATCTATCACGCAACAAAAAGCAGAAAAAAAGCATTACTGATATCCTCGCTGTCCGGATTGGCTGAACCGTTCGGAGCATTGATCGCGTTTATATTTCTGCTGCCTTTTCTCTCTGCCACACTTCTGGCGGTACTTTTTGCCGGAGTGGCAGGGATCATGGTATTTATCTCTTTTGACGAACTTCTGCCGCTGGCTGAAGCATACCGGGAACACCACAAAACGATTTACGGTTTTATTCTCGGCATGCTGGTCATGGCGTTAACTTTAATGTGGTAAAGGAAAATAAGAATGGATTTGAAAGCTTTATTCAAAATCAGCTACGGATTGTATCTGGTAACTGCCAGAGCAAATAAAAAAGACAACGGATGTATCATAAATACTTTTTCACAGCAAACAGATACACCTCTGCAAGTGTCAATAACCATCAACAAACAGAACCTGACCGCAGAGATGATTGCCCAAACCGGAGAATTCGCAATTTCTGTACTCAGCGAAAAAGCCACTTTTGAAACCTTCCGCCATTTCGGAATGCAAAGCGGCAGAGATTGCAGCAAATTTGACGATATGGAAACAGTCCGCACCTCAAACGGCCTGCTCCGTCTGGCAAAAGAACTCAATGCATACATGACTTGCAAAGTCAAAAACAGCATCGACCTCGGCACCCACTGGCTCTTCATCGCAGAAATGACCGATGCGGAAATACTCAATGACGATGCTTCTCTCACCTATGATTTTTATCAGAAAAACATAAAAAAATTGGAACCCGCCCCCGCAGTCAAAGGCTGGAGATGCCGTATCTGCTCCTATACTTACGAGGGCGAAAATCTGCCGCCGGACTTTGTCTGCCCATGGTGCAAACACGGAGCGGCCGATTTTGAAAAAATAACAGGATAAGACATGCGAAAACATCTGCCAATCACCATTACTGTATTGCTGCTGTTCATGCTTTCAGCATTATCTGCCGCAGAAACCGGTTCTTTCTACAAAGTAACAAATACATCCGGAGTGCGCACCGCACGCGGACTTGCCTCTGTCATTGCCATACCAAGGACGACATTCAAATATACTCCCGGCAAAACCAAAAACGGAGTTATGGATGATCTGACTTTGACCGCCTATGCCATCGCTCAGGACAACAGCGTGCTGGCTCTGGCTGAATCCGCAGCACAGCAGGACGGCACATTTATCAACCGCCTGATTTTTCTGGAAAACGGTTCATTCCGTATTATCAACGGAACTGAATACAAATCCATTGAAAAAATCGAAAAAATATTCTTTTTTGCCGGAAATCTTTTCTGTATCGTAAGGGGGGACAAAATCATGCTGCGCGAAGTCTATCTGACCCGCGATCTGCGCTTTGCCCCCAAAGCTGTCATTCTTGACAAAGATATCATCAGTATCTGCTGGGACAAAAATTACTTTTATCTGAAAGATTCCGCATCAAACCTTATGCAGTTTAATGATAATATGGAGAAAATCTCCGAATTGACAACCAGACGCAGCGGCGGAATCATTATGCTGCAGCCCGGTTCGGACAAACTTCTGCACTTTACCCACGACAATGTGGAAACGATTCAACGCTCTGACGGCGGACTTTTCAAATCCTCTTTCCGCGATCTCAAAGATGTCCCCGTTCCGGTAAAAGCATGGCACGCCCCCAACAAGCGTTCAATTTATTTCACAACAGAAAACAATGAACTCTATGAACTTGTGGATATGGCATATTGCGAAAAAGCCGATATCGCCCCGATCAAAGATATAATTTACAATCCTTACCGCAAAGAATTTTTCGTCATCGCCAGCAAACGCAACATGCTTGAAATACTCCGCCTGCCGGATTTCCAGGTCCGCCGCAAAATGTCACACCATTCGATGCGGCCGGAAACAAATATGAATATCAAATTTATGATCCCGCATCCTTCAGGCGTTTTCCTGCTCACCCAGGAAGGCGAATTTGTATTCATCCGCGAGCGCAAAAGACGATTTCTGAAAAGCGTCCATAATTAACAGAAAAGACATTATGAGAGATACAAAAAATCTCTTATAATATCTTTTGCTCTGCTTCTTTTAATTCAATTCGATTGAATAAGCAAGAGATGCAGTATTTTCTTTATCTTTGCGGGTGATTTCAAGGATACATTCTGACGGTGCGCCAAGTGTATTCAAGTCAATCTCACGACCTTTTTTATCCAGAACTCTATATTCGACATCACCGCTGACATTAATATCAGTTGAAGAGTTGAGTTTGACTTTTACATGGTCAACAGTATCGCTGCCGACAAGTTCCATTGAACTGTTGCTCCAGCTGCCGAGCCAGCCGCAATACTCATCTTCACCGTTCCATTTGACAGCTTTTTTGTAACTGTCATCGGCTTTCTCTGAAGAGGTGCCGCGGAAGTTTTCGGCAGTATCGCCAAGGTTGTAAACCTTGCCGAATTTCAAATCGGATATCGCCGCGAAATGACTGCTGTCGGCAACGATTTCGCCTTTGCCGCTGAG
>JAZSRU010000158.1:0-36587 GCA_045538635.1 Victivallaceae bacterium | reverse complement strand
GGGGAAGATAACCTTTTTTCAAAAAGGTGTCTTCCCCGCAGAATCATTTTTGCAACAACAGCCCTTTTTATCTTTACAAAACTTAAATATCTTCCTCACCGAATGCATCAAGAACGCGGCAGACCAGTCTGCTCGCTTCTTCCAATCCGGCAAGTTCCTCTGCGCTGCAACCGGCAAAATATTGGAAAATATAGCGGTTGAGGCGGTCATCGATCCTCTCGGTGATCTTTGCCGCACGCGGAGTGAAACTGATGATGATATTGCGGCGATCTTCGGGATCTTCATGGCGCTCGAACGCGCCGTTTTTTACCATTTTGTCAACAAAAATAGATGCGCCGGCGGAGGTCATTCCCGTCACCTGCATGATTTTGGCAAGATTGCAGGGCAGAGAATGACGCACCATCATCAGATGCAGAAACTGCTGACGCGGGATGAGTTTTGAATAATGCTGCCAGTCATTTTCAATAAAGCGTTTCCGCTTCATTTCAAGCATACGGCACATTTTCTTGAAAACTTCCACACGGTCGAGCAGATGCTCCGGCTTGCCAGTCAGAGGCATCTGCTCAAATTTAGTTTTTTTACCGTTTTTCATGAATTATTTGACAGTCTTGAATTCATCATTGATTTTGTCGCCGATGTGGTCAAGACGCTTTGCACGGTCAGCGCGGTCATCGTCCATAAGATACTGATCAAAGAACATATTGCCGACGCGGCTGTTCATGCCTTTGTTGACGCCTTTGACGATCTTGCCGAGGTTTTCGCGGATTTCAGCACCGGCGAATGAATCGGGCTTGCTGTATTCGACTTTAGCGATAACGACCAGCTGAGACTGTTTGATGGATTCAGATTCAGTTGAGAAGAGGCGTCCGACAACCGGCAGGTCTTTGAAGAAGGGCAAACCGTTATTGGAACGGACGGATTCAGATTTGCGAATACCGCCGATAACAAATTCCTGATCGGTGTAGGGCAGCTGAACGGTGGTTGAAGTTTCAGATTTGCTGCGGCGGGCAGAACCGTCAGAGTTCCAGCCGAGGAGAGAGTTTCCGCTCAAATCGAATTTCATGCTGGCAGCTTTGCCGGTGATGACCGGAGAAACTTTCAGATTGAACTGGAATCCATTGGTAACCATCGGATACTGGAGCCAGCCGTGGATGATACCGGGAGCGGCATCGACATAGCCGTAATCTTCACGATAGTAGTTACCGCTGTAACGGTTACCGGAAGCATCGACATAACCGGTCAGCCATTTGCTCAAAGCACTGGTCTGGGTATTGCCGAGGATCGCAGCCTGTTCAGGTTTGAGCGGAGTCATTGTCGGATTCTGAATTGCTGCAATCAATGCAGCATATGCACCAGTTGCATCTGCAGCGGCCAATGTTGTATCGTAAGCATCCATGGCATCGCCAGCAGGAGCAGGAACGCCATTTTCCAAACGTTTCTGAGTACGGATTTGCTGCAAAGTGGAAACAGGCACTCCATTAGCATTAGTCGGCAAACCGGCTGCCAAAAGTTCCTGATAAGTTTTTCTGGCGATAGCATCATAATAGGTGGCAGTACCGACCTGAGTACCCATAACACGCATGGTATAACCGGCTTTGGTCAGATAAGAATTGACACCGGCTTCAGCAAAAGCCTGATTGAGCGTGCCGATCGGAACGATTTTGCTGGTTGATTCACGGAGAATGGTATCCGGATTGATGTCGTTGTAAGCGAATTCAGTAGTACCTTCGGCAATGGTTTTGGCACCGGCGGTGTAATAGGTACGGTCATAGAAGAAGCCGCTGTTGACCTGTATTGCAGAGGATTTGCGGTTCTGAACGACCATTTCACCCTGGGCAAGACATTTGGCTTTGCCGATAGAGGTCATGAAATCGAGATAACGGGTGTTCCATTTGGGATTGAAGTTCCAGTAGGAAGTGCGGTTGCTGCCGCTGTTTTCGATTGCGCTGGAGAAGAATGTACCCCAGTTGCGGCGGGCGACAACACCGGTTGCGAAAAGGTCAACACCTTCGTTGTTTTTCCAGCTCTGGAAGTCAACACCGATACGATCATCATTTTCAGCATAGATTTCGAGAACGCGGTAAGTGATCTTGAATTCAGGAATGGGACGGTCATACTGTTTGAGCATGGTGAGCATATCGTTCCAGTTCCATTTATTTGCTTTGATAACGAGGGCGTTAAGTTCAGCATCGACGGTGATAGTTCCGGGAGCGATCTCAAATTCGGGATCGAGTGAAGATGAACCGACCTTCAACAGCATATCGCGCAGATTGGAAGCGCGGCTGATGCGGGGGAAGTAGATGTGAGCATCTGCATCGGGGAGATAAGTCAGACCTTTGCGGTCAAGAGATGCAACGATGCCGTCGATACCTTTGCCATCTTTAGAATCAGCAAAACGGTATTCTTCTGCAGAAACGAGAATTGCACCTGCACCGTCGCTGAATTTGACAGCAGTAACCTGTGCGGGACTGGCATTGACGCTTTTGGCACCGACTGCTGCTTCCAGATAGCTGCGGACAGCATAGGGATCAGCATTTTTGAGCATGTAGGGCTTGGTGATGACAAAAGGATCGTTGTTGTCACGGATGACTTTGATTTCTTTGGTACCGTCGGCAACATTGATTTTGAGCTGAGCCTGAACATTTGAGGGAGCATAACCGCCGGTTGCGGCATGATTGTTGGAACGGGGAGTTCCGGGGATTGCCTGGGGAGTGACCATGACTTCGCGTGAAGCACCGCCATTGGCGGGAACTGCAAACGGAGTGGAAGTCATCATCGGAACATTATCTGATTTGCAGCCGCTGAGCAACGGGAGAATTACAGCACCGGCAACGAAAAGAGAAATATTGATTTTTTTCATTTTAATAAACCTTTCAAATCACTTACTTTGCGGTATTTTCATTTTTTTCCGGACGGAAAGGATTTTCGATACGGCGGTCAATACCGGTGGCAACGCTGTCGTTGTTGAATGCTTCTTCTGCATTGATATCAACCATGGCGGCCTCTGCGGAAACAACAATGTAAGTGCGTTCCTTGATAGAAGTGACTGTACTGAAAAGATATTTCAAAACCGGAATACGGCAGAGAATGGGCAGACCGATAGTCTGTTCAACATCATTTTCTTTTTCATAGATGGCGAGGATTTTTTCCTTGCCGAATGCGAGAGTGGTTGAACCGGAGAAAAGTGCGGAATTGCTCAATTCATCACCGGTATTGCCGCGTTCGACAACGCTCTTGAAATAGAGAGAGTAATCAAAGAGAACGCCGCCGGCTTTGTCTTTGCCGTTGATTTTGTCAAGGCAGACAAAAGGATTGAAAATCTGCATTTCCAACTGCGGAGGATCAGCGTGAGTAACGCCGTTTTCATCCTGATAATTGCTTTTGCCGATATAAGTTCTGCCGAGAGTGTTTTTGGCAATAGTCTGATATTCGGGAGTCATGGAAGTGCGATAGATGAAGGGAGCAGTTGCAGGATTTGCGCTCTGGACGCTGCGGAGAGCTGCCAGATCAGCTTTGCTGCCAATAGGAGTATTGAGCATCATGAGAGAGCTGGTGGCAACAGCATTGGCATTGCCTGACTGCTGCAGACAGCGGATAAAGCTCATATCAAACTGGGGAGCAGTGAAGAACCCGCCGATACCCCAGCTGGATGAAAGAACATAGGGAACTGTATTCAGGAGTTCATGAACAACCAATTCACCGGCATTGTAGCCGACATTGAGCAGATTGACACCGGGACCGTTTTTCCATGCGAGATAGTCAAAACCCCAATCCTTGAGGTCGCTGTCGCGTACTTCATAATAGTTTACGCGGATTCTGACCTGCGGAAGAGGACGGTCGAGTTTTTCGAGCCATGCGAGAGTGCGTTTGGCGGAAGCATCCTGATCGCGCCAGAAAATGGTATTGGTTTCATCGTTGATGAAAAGTGAACCTGCATCAGAACTGATAGTTGCATTGATAACTCTTGCCAGATCAGCTGCAGCACGATACTTGGGAGAGTATGAAACTCTGGTAAGACCGGTTCCGCTGATAGTTGAGCCGTCAGCAGCTTTTTTGGCAACCTTACGGTCCAGAACAGCGACGATTTTGTCAACGTGGGGCATGAAATCACGACCGGTTGAAACCAGAATAGCCTGATCATTGCCGTTGGCAGTTACACGACGGATGGTTGAGTTTCTGTCGTAACGCAAAATCGCTGAATTAATGAAAGGCAGAACTTCTTCTGCACTTGCATTTTTGAGTTCATAGACTTTGCTGGCGAAACGAACCTGAGCATCATCCTGACGCAGACGGATGGTGCGGGTCGAACTGTTGTCCGCAGCGGAGATTACACCGCAGAACATCAAAGCTGTCAGCATGAGGCTGAAACAGATTTGACCTTTTGAATTTTTCATCATTTGTCTTCCTTTCTTTTTTATTTATTGAAGATGATGATTACAAAAATTGAAAACCGGTGATAACTGCCTCTTTGTCATTGACCATACCGGTAATGACGCGGAATAACAATTCACTGGTAAACTCTTTTGTTTTGTTCACATTGGAGCGGCGGAAGCGCACTTTCCAAATCTGCGGAGTAAGCGCCGGCAGTTCCAGTGTGGTAAGATAAGTATAAGAAATCGGCTCCCCGACAGATTCAGTCAGAGCCTTGCGGGTCTGCTTGAAATTCTCAACAGTAAATTTCGTACGGGTTTCCTCCGGGAGCAGATTTATGAAAGCCTCTCCGTCATTGGCGGCAAATGCACGCAAAAGGGCTTTGGCAAGCTCATATTCCTGCTTTTTGACAGTAAATGATTCTTTTTGGGGTTCAACTTCACGGATCACTGTGCATCCGCTGAAAACGATTACGCTGAACATTAAGAGCAGCACGGCGAAACAACATCTAATCATGAAAACCTCTTTTGTTAAAAATATCTTTCGTTGTTAGATAATTTTCGCTTAAAATAGCACTTTTTTCAAAAAAATCAAGTTTTGAAACAAAAAAACAGTAAATTTTTACAATTTTGCACCATGCAAAAATGAATGCATACTCATTTTAAATCTCTGCAGGGATAACATTTTGCCTCATGTTTATATGATCCTCTGATGCATCACATTTGCAGCTCAATGCAGATAAAACGGGGTTGCAATCAGGACTTTCAATTCATCTTTGCCGGTAACTTCAACGCGGATGAATTGTTTTGCATTGTTGTCCGGTACTGCAATATCTTTATCCACATATTCTGTATCGGGATTTTCACTGTAAATAAGCTTTTCATCAGCGTAAATACGGATTTCAGCAACTTTGCCGTCATCAGGTCTGGCGGTGATGTGAACTATTCCGTTATTTGTTCCGACCTCATCTCCCGGCAATGCACCGTTGAAAGTTATATCTGCTTCGCTGAATCCGCAGGCGGCGATGGTATGACCTTTTTTGATTGCCTTTACCACGCTGTCGCGCGATGGCTTTTCGCCCTCAAGATAGATGAAGTTCGGAGCGGGATTATCCAGTATCCGCTGAAATCCGAAAAGGTCAACAGATACCATCATGGCAATCCTGCCGCCTTTGAGATAAAACTCTTCAATGTTTGTTCCGGCAATGCTTTTCAGCGGTTCAGTATCAACTGCATCATACGGATAATCATGCCAATAAGCGTTTGCGTTGGGGTGAGTTGCAATGGATGCACCGTGTTTGTCATTGATATATTTGAGAGCTTTTTTCAAATAACTGTCAACTTCTGCATCAGAGAAAAGGCTGCGGGTGAATTCAGGGGTGTATGAATCATGGTCCACTCCGACTGCCAGCATATGATAACCATTGTGCGAAATATGCTCAAAACGATCATTCCAGTTAAAAGGATGATATTCCTGTCCATCAAGGAAAAGAACTTTGTCGTCAGAATATTTTTCAGGAGCAAGTCCGCCCTCATACGGAGCGGCATCCTTGACTGCAAAACTGCAAATGTCATAATTCATATAACGCATCATGGCATTAATAGTTCCGGGAGCTGAATCACAACCGTACCAATCCAGAGAATGCATATGTACGGCGACTTTGTAATTGCGTTTATCAGATGCGATTTCGCCGCGCGGAGGAATTTCAACTGTTGTATTTTTCTTGAAATTTTCAAAATATACCATCAAATTTTTCAAGTATTTTCTCCAGAATGCAAGACAGCGGTCTGCATTTTCGTCCAACTCTTCGGGAACCATTATCTGATTGAGGAAATACATTCCTTTGCCATATCTGCCCTGCAGTACAAGTGCGCCGTCTTTAACTGCAGGGTCCATGTATGAACCGAGAATTTCCCAGTTCGGATTGGCAAGAAAACATGATTGCGCGGCAGAGAGGACAGTTTCGGTAGTGTCCCTGCCGTCAGGCAGCATGACGAGGCGGAATGAATTAACACGCAGCTGCCAGCCGAGAAGTTCATCAGGGGTGATTTTTTCCGGATAATTAAAAAGCACTCTGCCCTGATCTTCCATCCACGGCATCATATAATGAAAATAAGGTATTCTGCGTTCATCACAACTCGCAATCGTATGAACATAACGGTGTATGAGCTGGGTATAACCGAGTTCATGCGGCAGAAAATACGGAGCCCAGCGTTCATAATCCTGATGCATGAAAAGCACGATACCGCCGCGTGAAACCCAATCCCGGATATAAAGTTCATCATTTTCGATATAATCATTGAATCCATTCTGTTCAATCAATGCAATATCATATTTTTCAAGATAATTTTTTTGAGAATAATCAATTTTTTCGATTTCATATCCCTGTTCTGCAATAAAATCATTAAATGACCAGTGCGGTCTGAACCAATGTGCAAAATAACCTATACGCATAAAAAATCCTCAATTAAAAAAATGAACAATTTTTAAATAACTTACAATTACATTTGTATAAAATACTCCGGATTTCATATTTTTCAAAATTGAATTTGCAATCAGATACATAAAATTACAGATAAAATGAAAAAACGGGCATTTCAGCAAAGAAAAAAAGAAATGAGAAGCGGGGAAGGTAACTCTCTGAAAAAGGTTATCTTCCCCCGCAAAACTGTTTTGCAGCAGCCTGTGAAATTATTTATTCTTCGACGACAGAAATACTGTCAACGACGAGGCGGCTTTTGCTGCCTTTTCTACCCCAGTCCGGACCTTCAAATTTTGCCCGTATCCAGATATCGAGGTTTTTGCCGCCGAGTTCCAGATACTGCTTCAGATGCGCCTGCAAATTCCAGCTGCGGGTAAGGTAAATATAACACCCCTGATGCAGATATGCCTTACCGAGATTGTACCATTGGAAACCATCATCACCGGGAATAGATTTCCACACTTTGCGAAGAACTGATTTACCGCCCGGCAAATCCCAGACACCGGCTTCAAAGGGGAGTTTATAATGCGCTCTGCCGGAAACCTGTGTGATTTCAATGGCACATCCCTCTCTGGCATCTGCATCTTTGATCAAGCGCATATTCGGATTGCGGTGGAGAATCATCAGCGACGGAGTGAAATGCTGAACTTTTCTGCCTTTGAATTGCGGTGGATCTGCAACCTCTTTCACATCTCCTGAAAGATTGCGGACAAAAGCAATCGAACTTTGCATAACAGCGATTTCGTCTGACGGTTTAGCATAAAAATCTGCTTCTTTCAGCCAATATTTCTGCATATTGTCAGCGATTTTTTCACGGTCGAGCGGCAACGGCTGATTACCGTAAATACTGCGCCATTCTTTAGTATATTTGACCAGATTATAAGCAGTCATGGCATTGAGCGGAGCGCGGGCGGTGGCGATACGGCGGAGCAGAACTTCGTTATTGCCGACGGCTTTTTCGGCATCGTCAAAAAGTTTATGCGCCTGCAGCAGTTCTTTGACATTCATGTATGCAAAATAGTTGGCAAAATAACGGTTAAGCACCTGATCGGACACTCTCTTTTGAGTTCTGTCCAGCAGTTTGCGGTATTGATCTATCATGGGAGCGGCATTGCCGAAATATCCCTTGAGAAATGTCTGCCGGAGAGCCTCAAAATCAGCTTCAGGATTTTCCATGATTTTGGCATAAAGCCAGACTTTCATATCATAAAAATCAGCCGCATACGGTTTGCCGGACATTTCCACGAACATTCCTTTGAAATTATGCTTTGCATAATTGCGTGCAAGTTCGGCAATTCCCATTTCATGCGGAAAAGGATAAGTTTCAAGACAATGTTCCCAACTGATTATTCCGGAACTGATCTCTGCCCAGCGGCGGAGATATTTCTGATTTTCAACATTGCGTTTTTCGGACGGATAAACTGTCGGACCGAAAGTATTGCAATAGCGGATAATAACATTTTTGCGGGGACGGATGTCCGATTTCGGCGGTATGACGGTCGCGCCATAGGCAAGAGTTGTAATGTAAACATCAGGATAAACTTTGCCAACACCGTCCGCAATCTCATTGATGAAATCAACAAGTATGTCAGATACAGAATATTTTTTCTGAATCTTCAAACATTCGGCACATTCACAGAACCGTCTGCCGTCATTCATTGACAGATCATACATCTGCGGCGGAGTCAAACCGTTGGCAAGTGAAGCGGCACGGGAATTTTTTATGTTGACAATAAGACGCTCAATAAGATGTTTCCGCAAAGCTTTATTAGTCAGACAGAGCTGGCCGGAATATTGACTTCCTTCGCGTTTACCATCCACCATGGAGAAAAATTCAGGATTTGTTTTGAGGTAACTTCTGCCGATATAGCGGGCAAATGTATGTGCATGATATGGCGGCCCCCAGGTATATTCACTGCCGTAATCCTGAGTAATGCCGGAGTCAGCGTTGCGGCTCAAACGGTTGCGGGCGGCAAAGCGGCCATTGTCTTTTGAAACGGCTGAAGTGCGGAAAACATCACGGTGAATAAAATAGGGTTTTCCCTGTTTATCAAGTGCAGGCAGTTCAATATCTGCTGCTGCAGGAACATATTCCTCCCATGCGTTCCACCAGTGAACACCGATGACATCCTCCAGAAAATGATAAGCCGCATAAAGATTGCCGCGGTCGCCGCCGCCGGAAAGAATCAGAGAATCGCCTGAACTTTTGATTTGCCACTGTTCTTCCTGCATGGAGTCATTTTTAATGCCGATAAAAATATTTTTGAGCTGAACGCCATTGATCCTGATATGATTTTTAACTGTTTTTTCAAGATAATTCACAAGTTCTTTCTGTGCAGTGATATCAGCCGGACGCGTTTTGCCGGGAAGAATGATTTTGATATTTTTTACTGCGGCAGTACGCTGAAATGGAGCCACAGAAACAAATCTGACATTGTCGAGATTGGTCTTATTCTTTTTATCCCAGCTGCGAATGAGCAGATTAGCAGTGGCAGCATTGGATGGGACTACTCCTGAATGAGAGAAAAACGACCAATCCTTTGAGCCGCGTATTCCAAAATTCTGAACAACCGGTTTCTGTTTCGGAATATTGAAGACGATTATGCCGCTGATACCCGCACCTCTGACCAGACCATCAACCATAAAAGGAGCGCCGGGAATTACTTTGATATCTTTTGAATTGACTTCACAATAAGATTTTTCCATAAGACATTCAGCCATAAAACTGCCGTCAACACCGCCTTTGACGCGCTTGCCGAGACCGCGCCAGCCGGCGGCTTTTTCTGCATCCTCTCCGGCAGTTTCAAAAGAACCGTTATCTGCGAGATCAACAATATCACCGCAGGTAAAACTTATATCATCAAAACTTACAGGCTGCTTGTCATTCCAAGTCCGGAGCATGACAGTCGCGGTTACGGCATTCTCCGGAACTTTGCCGGACAGAGTAAAATCTGTCCATTTTTCAGTACTTTTCGGAGTCAGCTGTGCATTCACATTTTTTTTATCTTTGAGAGTGAAGTGAACATAAATATAGGGAGCCGCGCCTTTATATTTACCGGTCAGACGGAATTCCGCGCCGGGAGTTACCGGAACAGGATAAGATGCAACTTCGGCATATCCTTTGTCAAAGCGCAGACATTTGGCACAGAATGATCCGTCAACACCATTCTTTTCACGCGTGTAACGACCTTTCCAGCCGAGGGCATTTTTTGAATTTTCCGCGGCGAGTTCAAATGAGTTGTTATAAAGCAGATTTTCTGCACCGGCATACATACTGCATACTGCAGCAGCACATATCAAAAAAGATAGAATTGGTTTTCTCATAAATTTTTCCCGTTTTAAAAAAATTGCGTTTCGCAGCTTACTATAGCATAAGCAGGGGGAAAAAACAAGATATCAAACATATCTTTTTTATTTTTTATGCCTGCAATCATATCAAACCGATTTGAAATGCTATTCAAAAAATTATCTGAAAATACTGTTTTTTTGTCAAATAATAGTACGCAAAGATAAAAATGCATGCTATATTAAATTGAAGTATTTCTGAAAAAAAGGAGTTTTTTATAATGAAAAATATGTTACTGTTATGTTTTTTGCTGTGCTTCGGAGCGGTGTATGGAAATGATTTTGTCTTTGCTGCCAAAGATAAAGGATTGAATATCAGCGGCGCAACAGCATTCAATGCGCACGGTGCTTTGAAAATGGATGGCAAAACAAATGTCATTTATGCAAAAAATCTGCCGCAGATCAATATGAAAAAAGGCTTTACAGTTGAATTTACGGCGCAGAGAATGGCAATTCCCGGCGATACTGCCGCGGGCCTTGCATATGATGCGGTTTGTCAGAAAGAAGGTTCTTTTGTACTTGCCAGATACAACCGCAGTTTTTATATGCTGATACATGACGGAAAGAAATTTCAGAAAGCCTTTCAGACCGGATATCTTTTCCCGCAGAAAACAGACGACCGCCCGCGTCATATCGTCATGACATCCAGATATCATGAAGCGATAGATCAGGGAGAAATCTGGACCGAAGTGCAGATTTTTGTTGACGGCAAATCAGTTTACAGCACCAAATTGCCCGGCAAGCGCATACCCGACGGCAAAAACAACTGGGAATTCGGCGCGGCAAGCCGTTTCGGCAGAGTGTGGAACTTCGGCGGTGAAGTTTACGGAGGCGGAGTTTTTGACCGTGTTTTAAGCGAAAAAGAGATCCGCGACCGCGTGGCAGAATACGGCAATATCATCAAACCGGATTTTCCCATTGCCGCAAAAATCAGCAAATATCAGCAGGCCAAAATCAATAAATTCAGCGTTGAACAGCGTTTTGCGTGTATAAATCTCATTCGCAGCCGTTTTGAGGATATTGATAAAGTGCTGGCAAATCCGGCAGGATTTTTGAGAAGTTACGGCGGCAATATCAAATTGACATTGCTGGATATGCCGGACAAGGTGCGTATCGCATCATTTTGCGATATTAAAAATAAACATGAATTTTTCAACTGGAACAATCCGTTTTTCATTCTGAATTTTGTCAGAGGCAATCAGAAAGTTGCTTTGAGCATGAATGATCTGCATAATACGCTTCAGGAAGCTCCAATTACAGAAAACGGCATCACCCGCTTCACAATTCTTCACAAACGCAGCGAATTTCCCGCATTGAGCGGCAAATCTCATTGGCAGTTTGACGGAAAAAGGCTGGAATATTCTCTTGAAATAAATTCTGAAACTTATGCAACTTTGCTGAAAGAAGTTTCTTATCCTGCGCTCAATCTGGGGATTGCAGATAAATCTGTCAAACAGATGATCATCCCCGAAGCCGGCGGATTGCTTTACAAAGATGCAGTTACTGCAAAAATTGATTACAGAAGCGAATATCCGCGTATGAAAACATCCATGCAGTGCGGTGCTTTTTTTGATGAACTCGGCGGCATTTATTTTTCACCTGCCGATCCGCTCGGCAGGGCCAAATTTTATCAGCTGCGCACAGATACTGACGGTGCGGAGATCAGAATAAACTGGAATATTGCATTTGATGCTCCGAACAGGAAAAACAGTTTTATCTCCAAATCATCCGCAGTTGTTGAATTTTTCAAAGGTGATTGGTATGATGTCGGATTGCTTTACCGCAATGAACTCGACCGCATAAACTGCGTCTGGTGGCGCAAAAATCTGCCCAATACAGATACTCCGGAATGGTTCCGCAACAATACTCTCGGTCTTTTGATGTTCCACATGCCCGCTCCCCAACAGGCGATTCAGCTCCGGAAATATCTCGGTTTGCCGTTTACCATTCAGCACTGGTACTGGTGGGAACGCGGCGCCGGACATCACCTCGCGCCCCTGCCGCGCGCAAACAATGAATATCTCGCCTATGCCAAATTGATGAAAGAAAACGGTGTGCGCATTTTCAGCTACACCAACGGCAGATTGTGGTCAAGCAAAGACAAACGCGGTGAAGGAACTCTTTTTAATACGCTCGGCAAAAAAGCTGCCGTCAAAAAGGCAGACGGTTCCGTTCAAATGGAACCTTATGGCGCACCCTGTGCAGTTTTATGCCCCGACAATGACATATACCGTCAGTCAATGTTCAATATGGTTACGCGGCTGGTCGCGCAGGGAGTTTCCGGATGTTTCATGGACCAGCTGGGGGCAGCCCGTCCGATCATCTGCCAGTCAGCTGAACACGGACACCGTATAAATGATCCGGAAAGCTGGAACATCAACGGTCACCGCAAAGCTTTTCTGCCGATCCGCAAATACTGGCGCGACAATAATATTGATGCGGTTATGACTACTGAAGACAATTCCGAACATTGTGTCGGCATCATTGACGGACTTTTCCCGTGGCGCTGGATGCATGATAATCAGATTCCGCTTCATGCCATGGTTTATTCCGGCAGAACACAGTATGTCAGCCGCGATCCTACCGGTGAAGATATGAATGCACCTTATCCCAAAGCTGCAACCCAGATTGTTCAGGGAGAGCAGATTGGACATTTCGGGATTGCCCAGCTGACTTCTCCCGCCAAAGGCAACTTCCGCCGCTACATCAAACGGCTGATGCATTTGCGTATGGCGGCAATCAGCTATTTCAATTGCGGCATGATGCTGCGACCGGTAAAATATCTCCGTCCGATGCAAATACTCCGTACCCGCTGGGGCAATCACGGCACAAAAGATGTCCGTACCCCCGCAGTCATCAATGGTTCATGGCAGCTTGGAAACAACCGTATTGTTATACTGATCAACACCACCGGTAAAATTCAGAAAAATGCGATTGCCGATGATTTTTCTGATTTGAAGTATATTTTCAAATCCGGCAAGAATACACATAAAGGCAGTGAATTTGAGCTTGAACCGTATGGTTGTGAGCTTCGCATTTACGGTGATGAACTCAAAAATGAAGAACTGGCGAAAATTGAAAAGTATTTCAATATAATCCGTAAAACTGCCGCTGAACCCGATCCTTTCGGCGTCGATAAAATCAATTTTCCTGAACAGCCTCCATTCAATCCTGCTCAATGGCAACAGGCGGCGGCATCTCCGGTAGTTCTCGGGGCGCGAGCCAACAAGGATGCGATGGTGCTTGACAATGTTTATTACGGACTTTTCTATGCCGGTATTGCAGATTTCGGCGAAGGCGGAAAGGGATTTTTTGAACTTGAACTCTCCGCTCCGAGTTACAGCGGCGGCGGCAACGTGGAAATCTGGCTGGATCATCCGGACAACGGCAGAATGGTCGGCAGACTTATTTGCGACAGAGAAAAAATTCTGACTAAAAGCTGGAATGATTATCGTCCGTACCGTCTGGAAGCAAATACAGAGTTGAAAGGCAAACATAAAATATTTTTTAAACTCAACGGCGGTTCAGTCTGCAATTTCCGCAACTGGCGCTGGGTTGCAGGAGGTAAAAAATGAAAAAAATTATTCTGATGTTATGTTTCTGTTCGATTGCAGTTCAGGCAGCGGTGATGGGAACTGTTGACAGAATTTCCAAAACGCTGACCGTCAGAAATGATTTCTGGCAATGTTCATTTATTGAAGGCAGTATGTTTCCTTCGGATTTTGTTTTCAAAAACGGCAAAAAACCGGGAATCATCCTTTTCCGCGATACGGCGCAGAGCGGCAAAACAGTTTACTCATTGCATGAGGAACGCCATTCGGTCTGCAGAATTCTGAAAAATACTGCAAATGAGCTGATTGTTGAATTTGAAGGCGGCTTCTGGCGCAATCAGAATCCGGTTATTTCACCGTTGAAAGATTTGAAAGTCATCTGCCGCTACGAATTCAAACGCGATTCAGATATTGTCAAAATGCATATAAAATATGTGAAAAAGTCTGCTGAAAATATCAAAATCAATGATATTTTCGATATGAACTGGTATTATGAAAATCCATTTGATGCTGTCAGTATTGACGGCAGAAAAATTGATTTCAAAAAAGCCCAAAAACCGCTGAATCCATTTTCCGGCAAAGCTTATATCGTATTTGAAAACAGAGATTGTTTTATCAAATATTCAGCCGCAAATGTCAGATTTCTATATGCCCGCCGCGGCAATTTCCCAATTTCCGTGAGCATAAAAGGCGGCAATTTAACAGAAGATAATTGCGAATTTTCAGTCTCTTTGCAGATGCGCGCAAAGTAAAAATTAAAAATCGCTAATTTGCTGCGCTGCCGCCGGCAGAATTTTTCTTTCATAATTCTATCAAAAAAATTTGACAAAGCGTTTGTTGCGTGTTACATTGTAGCAAACTTAATGAAAGGGGTGTTTTATGGATTTCAGCAAAATTACAAACTGGATTTGCAATACTTTTGATGCAATCAATGCAACAGAATTCAATCAGGGATGTGCTGTCGGAGCAGGTGTCGTACTGGCTGTTTTGCTGCTGCTTATGATCATCAGAATTGTTTTTAAAATTATTTTCCGCCGCCGCCGCTGCCGCGAATTGACTGTCAAATCAAACGGCGGAGAAGTTGTTATCAGCATTAAAGCTCTGGAAGATACAGTCAACGCAGAATTTACAGAATTTCCATCGGTCAGACTCAATCAGCTCCGCGTTTACCGCATCCGTAAAAAATATATGTTCAATCTTGTCTGTGATTATGACGGCAGCGACGGCAGTCTGGTTCAAATCACCGATAAAATCCGTACTGCCCTCAACAAAATGTTTACTGAATTTTACGGAGTAAATAATATCCGTTTTATAAATTTGAAGTTTGAGCGTCTGACTCAAAACAAAAAAACAGAAACCAGAGAAGTCGTTCAGGAAATAACTCCCGCTCCCGCTGAAACCGGAAAAGAACAGAAATCAGAAGAAAACGATGACATCTTCTGAGATAATCCTTGCCTCAAAAAGTCCCCGCCGTGCCGATATTCTGCAAAAACACGGCGTGGATTTTTCTGTTTATATACCTGATGTATGTGAGAAAAATGACGGAAAAAATTTGCGTGATCTGCCCCGATGCAATGCTGTATTGAAAGCTGCTGCAACAGCAGACATTTTTCCGCAGAAAACAGTACTTGCTGCCGATACTGTGATATTTTTTGAAAACAAACTGCTCGGTAAACCGGCAGACAACAGCGATGCTTTCCGTATGCTCAAAAAACTTTCCGGCAGAAAACATGAAGTTATTTCCGGCTGTGCGGTCATTTGCCGGGAAAAAAATATTGATTATTCTTTCAGTTGTGTTTCAGAAGTCGTTTTCAAGGAAATTTCCGATGATATCATACACGATTATATGCAGAAAGTCAATGTTCTGGACAAAGCCGGAGCATATGCCATTCAGGAATACGGCGAAATGATTATTGAAAGTTTTTCCGGCTCGCTGGAAAATATAATCGGGTTGCCGGGCGATGAAGTGCTGGCAGTTTTGAAGAAATTTTCATTGATCTGATATTTATGAAATTTTCAGATACTGCCGCGCGGAATGAATTTACATGGCAGACTTGGGGGCAATTCACTCTCTTCACCGTTTATCAATGCAATTAAATGATTAACGGCAATATTTGCCGCTTCAGCCAATGGACGGCTGATGGAACTTAAAGTGGGTGTTGTATAATCTGCCGCCGTGATATTATCAAATCCGATAACGGCGAGATCCTGCGGCACTCTTATATTGAGAGCGGTACAATTCTGAATAGTACGCATGGCATAAAAATCATTGACATGAAGCATGGCGGTACATTTATGCTTTTTAATATACCCGGCAAATTCTTCAACGGAGGGGAGATTATTTTCCGGATACCAGACATTTTCCTTGCCGTAAAATGAAGTAAATTCAAGATATCTCTGCTCAAAAGAACTGTCATAAGCTGTCTGATAGCAAATATTTTCATGTCCCTTTGACTGCAGATACAAAATTGCTTCCCGCACCGCTGCACGATAATCATAACGCAGTATTTTCCCGGGGATTTCTGCTGCAGGATGCGTATTCAAAATAATAATATTGCTGCTTATTGAGCAGATTTCACGCGAAAACTCCTCACTGAAAAAACCACTGACAATAACTGCATCACAACCGCGTTCACGAAGCATACGGATATTGCGGAGAGTCATTTCTTTTTCCGGCGAATAAGCAACAAATATCTGATATTCCCGCTCCGCTGCCGCATTGAAAACTGCCATCATCTCCTGACGCGAAACTTCTGTCCGGAGTGCAGCAGAAACATAACCTATAATGCGGCTTTTGCCGGTACGCAGACTGCGCGCGATAGCAGAACCGTGATAATCCAGTTCTTTCAACGCGGTATCAATTTTTCTGCGGGTTTCATCACTCATGCGCGCGCTGGGATTGCGATTGAGATAATTTGAAACGAGAGCTGCGGAAACGCCTGCTTTTTCTGCAATATCTTTAAGAGTGGTTTTTTTCATAAGTATCTGTAAAAAAAATACGGCAGGCGGGATCGGACATTCCCGCCTGCTGTTTTTTATTGGAATTATTCCATGAAAGATGAGAGATCTTTTACTTCTCCATCGAGGATGGAGTTGTAAACAGCATCACCGATAGCAATGGAGCGCAGACCATCGACAGATTTGGCAAGGATGTCATATTTTCTGGCAGGATCTTCACCGAGATAAACATCTTCAAGGATTACCGGATCGCCGCCGCCATGACCGCCGGATGCTTTAGGAACATGAATACGCTGACGGCCCTCAAAAATCGGGAAGTAATCAATATACTGAGCGCCTTCTTCATACATTGAGGGCAGAGCCATACCGCCCATACCGCCAAATTCAAAACTTTCGAGGCGGCCGCGGGTTCCGTTGATGGCGAGGCGGTAGCCTTCATAGGGGGTGGAGAAGTTGGCGGAATAATTGAGAACTGCGCCGGATTTGTAAAGAACATTGGCAACAAAAGTATCGTGAATATTGATTTCGCTGTCAAAAATACATCTGTCGGGACGATAAGTGGTATAACGCGGTTTTTCAGTCTGGAATGAAGTCAGATGATCATCAACGATCGGAGCTTCAGAGGCACGGGATGCCCAGCGGCGTTTGTAGGGGCATTGCATTTTTTCCGGGCATCCGTTGCAGTGTCTGCCATCTTTGACAGAAGGATTCATTTCGGCATTGGGGCCGTAATGATTGAGAGCTCCGAAAGCATGAACTTTTTCGGGGACTCCGGCAATCCACCAGTTGACGAGGTCAAAGTGGTGACTTGCTTTGTGGATGGAGAGAGAACCGGAATTTTCGCGTTTGCGGTTCCAGCGGTTGAAATAGCTTGAGCCGTGAGCGATATCAATGTACCAGTTGAGATCGACATGAGTAACTTTGCCGATCGCACCGTCGAGAACAAGTTCCTTGAGCTTTTTGTGAACAGGGTTGTAACGGTAATTGAAAGTGCAGATAACTTTGCCTTTGGATGCTTTTTCTGCAGCGCGGATGGCAAGAGCATCGGCGGTATTAGTGGTCATGGGTTTTTCACAGACAACATCGAGATCATGCTGCAAGCCGAGCAGGACATAATTGACATGAGTGCAGTCCATGCTGGTAACGATAAGAACATCGGGTTTCTGTTCTGCGAGCATCTGTTCAAACTGATCGGGCAGATAAGTTGCGACATCTTTGGTTTCGGGGATGTCTTCTTTGCAGACCTGAAAACGCAGCGGATCGATATCCAGCAAACCGACAAGTTCGACGGCTTCGGCAAAATTGCCATACATAGGCTTGATATACATGGTCAAAGCACGATTTGAAACACCGCAAACGGCATATCTTTTTTTCATAACGACTCCTTGGGTTGAAATTTTATTTGCTTTATCGTTATAGCAAAGTTTTGATACAAATATAGCACGCAATCTCTGAAAAATCAAATTTCATAAAGAAAAAAATTGTAAAATTGATACTGTTTGGAAAATACAATTTATTTCAGACGAAAAATCTTTATCTGATTTCTTCAAATGAGAAGCCGTCTATAAGCAATTTTGCGCCTTTTTCCGGACGGCGGTTCCAGTTGCCGAACCAGATAAAAGGACGAACATATTTGGTGCCCTTCCAGAAACTTACACTCGATGTACCGGGTTTATCCAGTATGCCGCTGATTCTGGAAGTAAACTCTTTGCCGTCTCCGGCAGGCATCCAGCCGGAAGCAAGATAATACATCGTGGTTCCCCATGGAGCCTGAAGCCGGACAGGGGGCCCGGCAGGATAATCTTTTTTAAGTTTGCCGCGTAATTCAACGCGCAGATTACCGTCTTCGGTGGCACTCATTTTGCCGCATTGCGGTGAAACATCAAAATTCGGAATATCGCTGAAATCTTTTTTGACATTGAAAGCAACGGCACAATATTTGACCTTGGGCCATTTCGGATTCATTTTAACGATCAGGAATTTATCGCCTTTACGGGCGGAAACGACTTCGCTTTCGGTATTATTGTTGGCTGCAACATTAATGAAACACAATTTTCGCTTCTGTGCATCATAGAGTTCCAACCCCATATAACCGCTGGCGGGCAGAGCAGGATCAAGGGTACGGAAAGATGCTTTGAGGACATAAGTTTTCGATGCATCGACGGGAATGAATTTATTGTAAATAAGCGGGGTCGGATATTTTCCGTAAAGAACAAAACATGGACCTTTGCCGCGTTCATTTTCTTTGGAATATTCCACCTTGCCGCGCCATGAAGCGGCCTGTTCCTGATTCGGCATCAATTGAATGGCTTCAGTTTTTTTCGCGGCAGCGAGGTCTCCGCTGCAAACTGTGACGGCACATCCGCCGACAATCATTACACCCAAAACTGCAATGACTGAAATAAAAATCTTTTTCATCATAAAATCTCCTTTTTATCAGATTTATTCTGCAACTACCTGATAAAGTGCCGATACATGGCGGATATGCTGATTTTCGGGAGTTGAAGCACAAAGTCCGTATGTCATGAGTTCTGCACCGGAAACAATAACAGCTTCATCTTCGGAAAAAAGTTTTCTGACACGGTAATTGCTCTCCGGATCAAGATTATTCAGGCGGAAATTGTGCAGACCGCGGCGCGATGCACCGTTGCTGAAAACAAAAACCAATGAGTCTTTACCATCCCCCTGCTGCATCTGAAATGCAACATATTTTTCATAATCCACGATCTTGTCTTCGGGCGGAGTTAGCAGATAAACATGTGAATCTGCAATAAATTTACGGTTCTTTTTATAAAATTCAATATATTCAGCAGCTTTGGCTTTTACCTCGTCAGGAAGCTCTGCAAGTTCTCCGGAAAATCCCGGTATTCCCAGCAATCCGGATGTCATGACATAATCAAGATCATAAAGTCCGGCTTCATCCCATGTTCCTGCATTACATGCAAGTACCTGAATGAATTTGGCAACTTTTGTGCGGCGTTCGGGAGCGGGACGCATAACGATCCAGTTGAGAATACGGCCGGGGAGAGAACGCATCATTGCTCCCTGACGGATACGCAGAGTTTCAAAAGGATTGGCATTGTCGCTGACAAAGTTGTGATCAAAAATCATCTGACTTGCCAGATCATTGCGCAACGCGCCTGAACCGCAGTTTTCAATAATAAGTTCAGGAAATTCTTCATGCAGGCGCTTGAACTGTTCAAACAAAACAGTGCAGTAATTGTACAATTCTGTACCTGAATCATCAAATCCTACGCTGGCATTGAAATCGACTTTGATATATTTGGCTCCGAATTTGCGGACATTATCAGCAACGACATTGTGAAAATGTTCAGCGGCGGCGGGCTGGGTAAGGTCAATCCTTGTGGTATTTTCAGGAAACCATTCCGGATGTTCCTCCCGGATGGGGATCCCCTGCGCCCAGCGTTCCGGTTCGATCCAGAAGCCGAATTCAAGTCCGGCGGCACGCACTTCATCAGCAAAAGCAGACATATTACCGAAGAACGGTTCTTTTTCTTTTTCGCGCCAGTCGCCGACTCTGCCCCACGATTCATCTGCGCCGAACCAGCCGGCATCAATAACAAAAATCTCACAGCCGATCTCTTTGGCAGCCTTGAGCTGTTCGCGGAGCTGTTCAATGGTAAAATGGGTAAAACGGTAAAGCCATGTATTGTAGATAACCGGCGGCTCATGTACAAATGAAGGCAAACGCTTCTCAATGATATAGCGGTGCAGACAGGCTCCTGAAGTACAAATATCGGCATTACCCAGCGTTTGAATAATGATTTCCGGCAATGCAATGGATTCTCCGGCTTTGAGTGTCATAAAAAGGTCAGTATCTGACAAACCGGCTTCAACAACCGGAATCGGAGCTTCATTGCTCAGAATATCGGAATGAACTTGAATGGTCCAGTTGCCGTGCGGCATGACATGAAACGCCAAAGCTGCGGAATTTTCTGTATCTTTGAGGACGCAGAAAGGTGTACTGCCGACAGTTGAGCGTGCGGCACGGGCATGCAGCATGATATCTTCACCGCGGAGTTTGGTGCATTGAAGCTGATTTTCTGCGCCCCAGCGGTTCATTTGCCACAAAACTTCATATTCACCGGGGGCGAAAACCATACGCGGCAATGCGCGGCGGATGACAACATCTTTTTCTGAAGTATTTGTGAGAGTGTAATTGCAGCTGATGAGATTGTATTCTGTTTCAAATTTCCAGACAAAATCCATTTTAACGGAATTATTTTTATCTGCCGCACTGAAAGAAAATTCATTATCACCGGCTTTATTGACGGTATAAACGAGTTTTGCCCCTTCCAGACGCATATTATCAACGCCGATCACCGCCAGACCGGAACAGGAAAAATCATCTTCCATGCCGTTATGACCGCAAATCATACCGCCGAGAGAAAGCAAAGTGAGAAGTTTTGTTTCATCATCAAAAACAAATTTTGTGCCTGAAGGCAAATTATAAGTCTGTTTCATATAAAAATCCTCCTATTGAATGAACAATTCAGAATAAAGTTACATCCTGTATGCAGAAATTCAAGATTATAAATAAAAAAAATTGCAAAATATAACAAAAGTGATATATTATCAGAATCAAATTTATTTTTCAATATCAAATACAGGTCGTAATATGAGTTTCGCAGACAATCTGTCCTCCGCTGAGAGAAAACATTTTCAGAACATCGCAATATGTTCAGCAATTTGCGGCGGGATATCAACACAATTAATTGAAAATAATGCTCCGGTAGTGCTTTTTCTGACGATGCTTGGAGCAAATGAATCTTTTGCCATGTTTTCGACATCGCTGCCATGGATATCACAGCTGCTGCTGTTGATACCGGGAGCATCGCTTTGTGCATTTCTCGGGCTTCGCAGAACCTATACGATATCGAGTATTGTCGGATTGCTGGCATTCTGCATAATGGCGGCAGCTCCGTTTTTCGGAAATGGAGCGAAATATATGGTTCTGGCGGGCTGTTTTATTTACGCGCTGACTTTGACAATATACTATTCGACATGGTATCCGCTGCTGGATAATATTTTGAGTGCAGATGACCGCAGTAAATTTTTCAGCCGGATGCGTTTTATTTACATGATATTCATGGCGATAATGCTGTTTCTGCTGGGAAAATTTCTCCAGAGCAAACCGGAATTATGGCTTTTGCAGATATGTTTCATTGTGGCGGGAGTTTCTCTGCTGGGGCGCAAATTTTTCATGGACAAAATCCCTATTGCTCCTGAAATGCAGCATGAATCTCCGGCGTTTTTCAAATCGCTCAGTACCTGTCTGCATAACCGTGAACTTATAAGTTTTGCATTTTATATGTGCTGTATCAGCATGGCATTTTCAGCAGCAATGCCGTTGGCGCTGATCTATATGAAAACTGATTTGAATATTGCCGCAGGAACAGTTATGATAATCACTTCCGTCAACATGGCGGGCAAGATCACCGGATTTTTTCTGCTGGGGAAATTCAGTTCAAAAGTGAAAACAAAATACCAATTCATTCTGACTCATATTCTCGCATTTATTGCGGTGGCAAGTCTGATATTTGCTGCACCGCAATTGAAAAATCTGCTGCTTTTGTTCGGATGTGCGTTTTTTCTCATCGGTCTTGTCAATGCATGGCTTCAATGCATTGCGGCGGTTGAAATGCTTGCACTTGCAAAACCCGGCAATAAAATCATGGCAATCGCTTTCTGTATGACCGCGATTGCAGTCGGCACAGCGGCAGGAACATTGCTGACAACGATTTTGCTGAATACCTTGAGTGCGGCGGAAATTTGCGGAATTTTCCTCTCCAAATACCGTTGGATATTTGTGCTTTTCAGTATGGCAATAGTAATTTTCGGCTCATTGCTTTATATCGTCCCGGCGGTCAGACGGAAAAGCTGAACCGGATAAATTCAGTAAAAGGTGCCTCGTATGACAAATATGATGATAAAAATTTTTCCGTTATGTGCCGTTCTGATATCTGTTTTTGCCTGTATCAGACCGCAGGAATTGTCATCTCTCGGATTTATGATCATCCCTTTGCTCGGAATTATAATGGGCGGAATGGGCGCTGCTCTGTCCTGGCGTGATTTTGTAAATGCTGCAAAAAATCCGCGCGCAGTTATAATCGGTATGTTATTACAATTTATTCTGATGCCCATGATCGCATTTGCTGTCGGCCATCTGCTGAATCTGCCGCGGGAACAGTTTATCGGAGTGGTGATGGTCGGAACTGTTGCGGGTGGAACTGCTTCAAATGTAATTGCTTATCTGGCTGGCGGCAATGTAGCGTTGTCAATCACCATGACAGCCTGTTCAACAGTCATGGGAATTGTCATGACACCGCTTCTTTCAATGCTTTATCTCGGTCAGACGGTGTATGTGCCTGCGTTGGATATGTTCAAAAGTATTCTGCTGGTGGTAGCTTTTCCGGTCGGATGCGGTTTGCTGATAAACCGTCTTTGCCGTAAGCATGAAAATATATTGCAGAAAATCTGTCCGGTCATTTCGGTTGTTGGAATCGTTTTTGTGATCGGCATAATCGTTTCGCTGAATGTTGACAATCTGAAACAATGCGGCTTGCAGGTTTTCATTGCTGTGCTTCTGCATAATGGCAGTGGTTTGCTGGCGGGATATTATCTGGCAAGATTACTGAAATGCGACCGCCGCACAGCGATTACCATTGCAATCGAAGTCGGAATGCAGAACTCCGGACTTGCCGCGGCATTGGCAGTCAAGTTTTTCAGTCCGTCGGCGGCATTGCCGGGTGCAATATTCAGTGTATGGCACAATATTTCAGGAGCAATTTGTGCCACACTTTGCCGCAGACAGAAAAAAGTTTCCGGGGATTCCGGAGAAAAATAATTTTCAGCTTTTCAGTTTGGCAGCAAGAGTGGAGTCAATCACAGATTGCAGCGCATAAAAAACCATACACGGAATGATTGAAGTACTGTCGCCTGCACCGATGATCGCCAGCATGGTAAGTGCGATCGTCAGAGATTTTGAACCTGCGGTGAACATGGCACCGATGCGGTCGGCTTTTTCCATTTTGAGGAGTTTGCCGCCGAAATAAAATGCTGCCAGAAAGATTCCGCGCAGCAATATTCCTGCTGCAATAGCAATCAAAAGCAGTTTGATATCGTATGAGAGGAATTTATCACGCGCACCGGAGAAAAATCCGAGAATGAGCAGAATAACACAGCTTGACGGAATGTATCCTGTCCATGCCGGAGGTTTGAGTTTTGCAAATTTCTGCACCGCCCAGCCGACAAAAAACGGCAGCAGAACCAGCAGAACGAGGTCTATAAACATTTTTAACGGCTGGGTATCTATTTCACTGTTTCCCGCAACCAATGTGCTGATGACAAGCGGCATGCTGACTACACCGATAAGATTGTAAATGACTGTCATCATCATAGCGAGCAGAATGTTTCCTCCCGCAGTTTCCGCCATGACAATACCGCTTGACAGAGTCGGCGGCACACATGAAATGATTATGAGACCGAGAATTGCCGCTTCGTCAAGACGCAGAACTTTGCCCAATCCCAAACCGATAAGCGGTGAAATGATAAGTGCCATCAGCCCGCAGGCTATAAAATCCCGCAGAAATTTGCGGTCAAATTTCATTTCTCCGAATTTTGTGCGCCAGCCGCAGACCAGAAAGATCAAAACGATGAAAAGATTTGATCCGAGAGCTTTTTTCATTTGGATACCGGCTTGCGGATAGATAAAAGAAAGAATGATAGCTGCGATCATACCTGTCGGCAGAAACAATTTTTTAAACATAAATCACCTCATATAAAAATATTTACAAAAAAATACATTTGCATAAAATACTACTGAAAGACTGGATTTTCAAGTATCGTCTTTGATAAATATTACGATTTTTGAATAACCGGGACTACATTATTTCAGTTTTCCAAAAAGCTTGTATGAGAGAGTTCATACTTGCTTGTAAGGCTTTTTCGGCAATGTGCAAAGCCAATCATAAAAAAATCAAAAAACTGTTTCTTTATATTTGAAAGTCTGCCATAGCAGGCATAATATATTGAAAATTTCAGGCTGCCATTTAAATTCATTCCGGGACTTGACATTTGGAAAATACCGTGATAACTTAATATATCAAATGTCAAACCGTTAAATAACAACAAAATAAGGAGTTTAAAATGAAAATATTCGTATTTACTGCTGTCTTGTTTGCCGGAATTTCTGCCGTTTTTGCCGCCGCTGATATCAAATTGCCGCCGCCGGATCTGCAATCCGGAAAACCGCTGATGCAATGTCTGGCATTGCGCCGTTCATCACGCAATTTTGACAGACAGCCGCTCCCCATGCAGATCATATCTGAAATACTTTTTGCCGCTGACGGCATCAACCGCGCCGACGGTCACAAAACCGTTCCAACAGCATTGAATAAACAGAATCAGACAATTTATGCCGTTACCTCTGACGGAGTTTACCACTACAACAATCAAAAACATTCACTCGTTTTGATACAAAAAGGCGATTTCCGCAAAAATTGCGGTATGCAGCCGTTCCATCAAACTGCACCATTGATCCTCGTTTATGTATCAGACATGGCAGCCGTCGGCAACACTCCGGAGCAGCAGGCGATGTATGCCGGCAATCATTCCGGCAGTGCTTCGCAGAATGTGTATCTGTATGCGGCATCCAAAGGATTGTCAACCGTTATCTGCGGCTCGATAAACAAAGAACTGCTGAAAAAAACATTGCATCTCAAAGGCGCACAACAGGCTGTTTTCTCCCAGCCGATCGGCTTCCCAGGCAAATAATCACGGGAAATTTTATTCCTGACAACCGGTAATTTTTTCACCGTCCCAGATAAATTTTTCCCCCCAGACGGGGACATATGCTTTTTTGTTTATTTTTTTGAAGTTTTCAACTTCTTCCCTGCCGACAGTGAATTGCCAGCGAAAGCGGTTTATTTCATGCCCGAGTTCCTGCAGATGACTGATAAAAGTAACTTCAGGGTCCAACACTTTTGCCGCTTCACCCGGAACCATTGTACAGCGCGGATGCACTGCATAAAGATCAATGCGTTTTGAAGTCTTTTTGAGGAATTTATGATCATAGCAATCCCCGCTGGTAAAGAAAACAAATTCTTTATCTCCGGTTGGACAGATTATCTCCAGCGGCATCGTAAAATTTTTCAAAGACGGACTGTGATCCGCTTCATAACAATGAACCGTTACATTTTTGATTTTGTGAGTATAAAACGGAAATTTGGTATATCCCTGATTCGGAAAAAAGTTGCTGATGACCATTTTTCTCTGCGCAGTCATCTTTTTCATAAACGGAATGTTGTAATGATCATCATGATTATGAGTGATGGCAGCAAAATCCAGAAAATCTGCCAATTTTTCCGCATGACGGTGATGAATATCGACCCCGAAACATACATCCGGTGTCTTAATAACAAAACCCAGATTATAAAGATACCAGAAAACAACCTTGCCGGGAACAACTTCCGTTGCCTTGATATCATTTGCGATCCGTTCAAGTGCCTGATCATAATACTGCAAAACCGGATTGAATGTTGCAGTCTGCGGATCATTGTCAAAATCATCGAATTCCTTTTTGGGAGTTTTGTCGATATAAGACTGCATAACATCCTGTATTTTCTCTCTGACTGCAATATTTTTTTCGAGCCACATTTCACTGAAATTCACTTTACTCATTTTCTTATTTCCCATACTGCTGCATACACAACCGCTCAAAGCAGCTCCAAGCACAAAAGCCGCCGCAGTTCTGCATAAAATTCCTGTTTTTTTCTTTTTGCCACTTGATAAAACGGTATTTCAATGTTAAATTTATTATGCATTAAGTATTTTCCTTTACTTTGTATAACAAGTATTACAATATAAAGGCGGAATACATTTTTGTCAAATATTTTTATCCGAAAAACCAAAAAAAGAGGCTGATATGTTACCCCATCAATGGCAGGAAGACCGTCAATATCTGGAACGCAAATTCACAGATCCGGATTTTTACAAAAATTCACCCGGTCTGCCGCAAGATGAAATTGCAAAACTTCTGGCATTGCAATCAGAAAAAGACTGCAATCTTCCCCATGCTGTTGCCAAAGCAAAAGGTTTTGAACTCCTTTTGAAAAATACTCAATTTGATGTAAACAATCATGATTATTTCCCCGGAATTGCATTTGCTCTCAAACGCCCTCTGATGGCAAATTATTTTTCAAAATGGGCAAATGAAGCTGTCAAAAATAATTTCTCATCTGAAGGTTTGGATGATATAACGATTTGCGATCAGGTGCGTCTGGCAAATGTCCGTTTTGACTATGATCACTCGATTCCGGATTGGGATGCAATATTGGAGCTGGGCTTCCCCGGATTGCTTGACCGGGCGCAGAAATACAAAGAACAACGCATTGCCGATGGCAGAATGGATGACAAATCCTCTGATTTTTTTGAATCCATTGAAATCGAATACCGGGCAGTTCTGCATTTGATCGACCGCATGATTGCAGAAGCGGAAAAAATTCCGGCTTTGCCGAAAGGAAAACGCATACTGGATGCATTGCGCAATCTGCGCCGCAACAAGGCAGCAAATTTCTATGAAGCACTTCTGCAAATCTGGCTCTATTTTCTGACATCGGAATACGGAGATATCATTCAAACCCGTTCTTTCGGCAATCTCGACCGGGTGCTTTATCCATATTACTGCAATGACCTGAAATCCGGCAGATTTACGGAAGAAGACATCCGCGATATCATCCGCTCATTCATGTATCAGTTAACTGCAATGCATTACACAGTGGGACATCCATTCTATTTCGGAGGAACCAATGTTGACGGCAGCAGCGCGATAAATGAACTCTCTTTTCTCATTCTTGACGAATATGACCGTATGGGTATTTTCGACCCGAAACTGCACATAAAAGTTTCTCCGCAAACCCCGGTGGAATTTGTGGACAAAGCTCTGGATATGATCCGCCGCGGCCACAACAGTATTGTCTTTCTCGGCGAACCATGCATTATCCGTACCATGATAAAACACGGCTATTCAAAACGCCAGGGCGAAACTGCCGATGTCAAAGGCTGTTATGAATATTGCGCCAAAAGCGGAACGGTGGAAACTGCTCCGGTAACTGTCAACGCCGCAAAAGTGCTGGGGCTGACTTTGCGCAACGGAATTGAATTTCTGAGCGGCAGACAGTTGGGCTTGCAGACCGGAACGGCGGACTCATTCAAAACATTCGGGCAGTTTTACAAGGCTTTTCTCAAACAGTTTCTGCACATCTGCGACCGCTTTATAAAACATGCTGACATCCTCGAAGCTGAACTGGATAATGTATGTCCGGCTCCATTGATATCCGGCAGCTTTGAATCCAGTCTGCGCCGTGCCGTTGACGGTTATGCCAAAGGTGCAATATACAACAACAGCAACCTCTGGATATGCGCTGCCGCCACCGCCGGAGATTCATTGATGATGATCAAAAAATATGTTTTCGACCGCAAAGAATTTACTCTGCCGGAACTGGTCAATATGCTTGACAAAAACTTCGACGGCTTTGAAACCGTCCGTCAAACATTGCTCAACGACCGCGAAAAATACGGCAATAATCTGGATATGCCGGACAACATAACAGTACATTTCTCTGAAGTCGTCGCGCGCAAATTCAACGGCAGACCGAATTCACGCGGCGGATTCTATACTACATCTCTTCATGCATCCAACCGCTTTTTCCAATGGGCAGACAAGGTTGAAGCCACTCCCGACGGCAGAAAAAAAGGTGATGAATTGAGCAAAAATATGTCTTCCACTCAAGGCAATGCTTTCTGCGGAGCAACAGCTCTTGTTTCATCGGTACTGAAATTTGATTCATCCCTTTTCATGGCAAATCTGCCGGTGGATATAATGCTTCACCCCTCTGAAGTGCGCGGCCCGGCAGGATTGAGCGCCATGCGGACATTGCTGATGACCTACATAAAAAATTACGGTCATGCCATGCACTTCAATGTCATGGATCCGGTAATACTGCGCCAGGCGCAGAATGAACCGGAGAAATACCGCCATCTTCAGGTGCGCATTTGCGGCTGGAATGTTTTGTGGAACTCGATTTCACGCCGCGAACAGGATGCATACATACGGCAGGCGGAACGGTTATGAAAGGACTCATTCTCGATATCGAACACTTTGCCGTACATGACGGTCCCGGCATCCGGCAGGTGATCTTTCTCAAAGGCTGTCCGCTGCGCTGTTTATGGTGTCATACTCCGGAATCTCAATCCGGCAATACTGAAATGACCTATCAGCAGGAACACTGTCTGCATTGCGGTATCTGCGGCAATCTTTTTGAAAAATTACCAGCTGAAAATTTGACGGAAAAAGAGATAAATCTGACGGAAAAATGTCCGTCAAATGCTATCAAAACTGCCGGATTCCGGGCAAATGCCGGAGAAATCATAGCAGAAGCCGTCAAAGAACGGATGTTTTTTGACGAAAGTGACGGAGGTTTGACGATTTCCGGCGGCGAACCGCTTTTTCAAGCGGATTTCACCACAGAACTGCTGCATGAAGCCGCCAATAACAACATCCGCTGCTGTGTCGAAACATGCGGTTACGGCAAATTTGAATATCTTGAAAAATGGCTGCCGCTGACTGAAATATTTCTCTATGATTTCAAAGTTTCCGATCCTGCTCTGCATGAAAAACTGACCGGCGCAGATAATTCAATTATCAGGGAAAATTTACAGCGCCTGAATGACAAAGGCGCCAGAATCCAGCTCCGCTGTCCTTTGATCCCCGGCATAAATGATGCTGATGATCACCTTTTGAATATTGCTGAAACTGCTGAAAAACTTTCCGGTATCGAAGCGGTACACATTATCCCGTATCACCCGATGGCACGCAGCAAATATCAACAGCTCGGCAGATCATACGAAAATTTACCGCAAGATTTTCCACCGCAGGAAAAAATTGATCATTATATCAAAAAAATTGCCGCCAACACTTCAAAACCTGTAATCATCCCCTGATTTATTTTTCAATGGGATATCCATCCCCGTTTTGTTACGATGATGCGTGAATATCAGCGGCGGGGTAGTGTAAACCCCCTTGCTGCACATTAAACTCACTGAATTACTATTACGGTTATTTCCGCTTGCCGTATATTCTGTATTTTGCAAGTCTGTTGGCAAATGCCTGTGATTCCGCACGGTAAGCGGAAATAATTTTATACGGAGCAAGACCTTTTGCAACTCCGAGTCTGATACTGTCAGAGCCGATAGCTTTATCAAAAACATTATTGAAATCGGGTGAGCTGGTATTCCATTTGAAACCTTTTTCATAATCCCGCATATAACAGAGGATACGCACTATTGTTTCCACCGGACGGATTTTAGCAGGATCAGTAAAAATAAGTTTTACTCCGGAAATATTTTCATTTTTGTACCTGCCGAATGTCGCTTTCATTTTAAATGATTCAAATTTCACCCCCGGAATTGAAGCGCGGTTCAGGTAAGATGCCATTTGTCTGCCATTCAGCCACGGCGCGCCGATTATTTGAAATGACAGTCCCATTTTCAATCCGATATTGAAAAGTCCCAATTCTCCCAGCGGTCCCGTGATCCAATAGCCGAAAGCTGAATTTATATCCGGAATATTCGGCGAAAGCTGACGGAACTTCAATCCGGTTTTGCGGTAATCCATTCCGCGCCGGTAATTGAGCATGGGGACAATATAAAGTTTACATTTGATATTCTCCTCATGCTTGAGATAACGGGCAAGTTCACCCTCTGTCGCATCATAGGTATAAGGCGTAGGATAAAGACCGATAAAACTTTTGTATTTTTCTTTACGGATCGGACCGTCAGGCATATTCAAACCATGAATTGACGGCATATCGAGGATGATCATGGGAATATTCAATCTGCCGGTAGCTTTCATACATTCCGCCATGGTCCAGATATATGTGTAAGTCTTACAGCCGAGATCCTGAATGGCAAATATCAGAATATCAACTTTTTTGAGATGTTCAGGGGCAGGTTCTTTGGTGCGATCGTGATAAGTGGAATAAATCGGCAATCCGGTAACAGGGTCTTTGGAATTATTTACCGCCTTGCCCGCCTCATAGTTGCCGCGGACTCCATGTTCCGGTGCAAAAAGCGCCACAATATTTACATCCGGATGACGGACAAGTACATCTATAACCGCTTCTCCGGACTTGGAAACAGCACTCTGATTGGTAATAAGTCCGACCCGTTTGCCTTTGACAAGTTTTGTATGATATTTCAGGAAAACATCAACTGAGGGAACGAAACTTTCTGCCGCAGAAACGCTTGAAATTATCAACATTAACAAAAACAATACAGCAAAAATCCGTTTCATTTTTTCCTCTCTTTGAAATAAACAAATCCGTTATTATATTTTTCACTGAAACTGACAAGCACGATTTTTGAACTGTCTTTGCTCAAAAAAAATCCTGCATTTGAATTATCCCCATTGTCTATATGATTAAAATCCTGCGCCTGCAGCCAGCTTTTGCAATTATAAAAAGCATCTTCTGCATCCAATACAGCAGCAAAAGTGACATAAACTGTTTTGCGGTCGGGAAATTCAACTATTTTGTCATGCACGGCATTGTTGCCGGGATCGGGAAAATTGGCAGGCAGCGGCGGCGGATTTTTCACCTGCGGCACATTAAATGCGAAACATACAGCTTTGCTGAAATCTCCGGTATTGTATATAAGGTAACGGACAGAACCGGTTTTTATGACCATATTGATATCATTGTATGATATACCTTTGGCTTCAGTATATTGTATGGCCCGGAAAATATCTGCATAAGTATTATCCAGCAGACCGACAGACAATCTGCCATCTGCCCCGTTGATCCTGATATCCTCCTCAAACATCGGCTTGAAATCAAGCATTGAATGAAAAAATCCGTCACTTAATTCCACTTTGCCGCGATCATTTTTGCCTCTGCGGAAATTTCTCAATAAATATACCTCTCCGAAAAGTGCCGGAGTCAGTACCAGAAATAATATTATTGAAAAAATCCTCAATTTTTCTCTCCGAGATTCCATATTCTGCGACTGGTAAAACGCGTCAATGCCGGAAAACTGCGGGCAAAAAATACCACATAACGGTACCAGAACGGATATATCACGCTTTTTTTGCGTTTTCTGACCGCATTGAAAACTCTCTCTGCCAGTTTGCCGGGTGAAGTTGAACGGTTGCCGGGCGTGTCCGGCACTTCACGGATTTTGACCGCACGACTGGAAAATCCGGTGTCAATACGCCCCGGCATAACTGTCAGACAATGCACATCTGTTTCCATCCGCAGACTTTCATTAAACATCCACAATGCACTCTTGCTGGATGAATAGGTACTCATACAGCAAAGCGGCATAAGTGAAGCAATACTGCATATCTGCACCAGAGAACCGTTGTTTTTTTCAAGTACGGGCAGAATTTCCATACTCAATTCAACCGGCGCAAAATAGTTGAGTTCCATTATTCTCCGCAAATCAGCATCTGTCAATTCTTCTGCCAGAGCATAAACTCCGATACCAGCATTGTTTATCCACACATTTATATCAGGATGTTCAGCCAGAATCTTTTTGATAAGACTGGTGCGCTGAACAGAATCTGTCAAATCACAACTGTAAAAACAATCACATGGCAGATCTTTACGCTCACTGCGGCTGACAATAATAACAAAGTATCCCGCTTTTTTAAAACGTTCAGCCATAGCAAGTCCGAGACCGCTTGAACCGCCGGTTATCACAACTGTCTGTTTTTCAGAATCCATAGACCCAATCTTTTCCTGATCTTGTTTTTTTATTTACAGATTTCTGATATTCTTTTGTTCTTTTTTTACCGTCTTCATTGAGTTCATTCAAAACTCTGGTGCTGCTGTGAGGATTTTTACCTCTTGCAGAATAAACAAATGAACCCGGTTCCGGATTGATGTCTCCATCGTGTTTGATTTTCTCCAATATATCAAGTTCGGTATCATTCAAGCCGGAAAGTGAAGTAATACCATCACGCTTGTGCTGATATTCACGCATCCTGCGCTCCTGCCGCTTGCGATACTCCTCCTCCGGAGTAAGGCGTTTCGGTTTGGCACAACCGCAAAATGCAATCATACAGACAAACAGAACAAAAAATACCTTTTTCATATTATCCTCAAAGATGTTTCAAAGCCTTTTTGCCGATGTCTTTACGATAAAATGCATCGGCAAAAGATATCTTTTCAACACCCTTATAAGCATTGGCAATAGCCTCAGGAATTGTTTCTCCCAGAGCTGAAACTCCGAGAACACGGCCGCCATTGCTGACAATATTGCCGTCGGCATCAAATTTGGTACCGGCATGGAAAACAACTGCTCCGGCATCAGCGGCAGCCTGCAATCCGGAAATCACATCACCCTTGCGATATGAACCGGGATAACCGCCGGCAGCGATGACAACTGAAAGAGCCGCTTCTTTTTTCCATTGAATATCAGCTTCAGCAAGTTTGCCGTCAACACATTTATCAAGAATATCAGCAAGATCAGAATCAAGTCTGCGCATGACCACCTGTGCCTCAGGATCGCCGAAACGAACATTGAATTCAAGGACTTTCGGTCCTTTTTCAGTAACCATGATGCCGACAAAAATCACACCTTTGAAATTGAAATTCTCTGCCTTGATACCGGCAAGAAAACGGTCAAGAATATTTTTATGAATAAAATCCCACGCTTTTTCATCAACGACAGGAGCGGGAGAATATGCACCCATACCGCCGGTATTCAAACCTTTATCATCATCAAAAATACGCTTGTGATCCTGTGATGAAGCCAAAGCAACGATAGTTTTGCCGTCAGTAAGACCGAAAATAGATGCTTCTTCACCGAAAAGACATTCTTCAATCAGAACTTTAGCACCGGATGCACCGAATGCACCATCGAAACATTCCTTGGTGAAATTGACAGCATCTTCACAGCTTTCTGCCACGAGAACACCTTTACCGGCAGCAAGGCCGTCAGCTTTGATAACAATAGCTTTTTCACCATTGGCAAATTCATTTTCGATATATTTTTTTGCACTTTCAAAATCAGTAAAATCAGCTGCTTTGGCAGTCGGAATACCGTATTTGAGCATAAAATCTTTAGCAAAACTTTTGCTGCCTTCGAGCTGGGCGGCATATTTATCAGGTCCGAAAATTTTAAGACCGCGTTTTTCAAAAACATCTGTAATACCGTCGCAGAGCGGAGCTTCAGGACCGACAACAGTCAAATCAATTTTGTTGTCAGCAGCAAAATCAGCCAATTCATCAAGTTTATCAACTCCGATGTTTACAATTTTGGCAACTGAACCGATACCGGCATTGCCGGGAGCGCAGAAAAGTTCTGTACATGAAGCACTTTCGTGCAATTTCCAGCAAAGTGCATGTTCACGACCGCCTGAACCGATAACTAAAATTTTCATAAATATCTCCTCATGGTTATAATTTCAAGTTTTTACAGTAATATAACTCTGCAAATCATCTTTTTCCAGTTGCAGGTTGACATTTTTTTTAAAATATGGAAAGTTGCAGTATTCAACTTCATTATCAACCACCAAAAAAAGGAGTTTTTTTATGGAAAGCACTCTCATAAAAACAAAACTTGCAGAAAAATTCGGACAGCTTTTCAACTGTTCGATCCCGCTTGAAATACCGTCAAACGATATTCCGGATAACAATTGCATCAGACTTTATTATGACGGCGCAGTTTCAGAATGCAAAGGATTGCAGAAAAATCATAAATTCCGCCTCTGTTGTTTCGCTGATACTCCGGAAAAATCCGCAGATAAAGCCGATGCAGCAGTAAAAATTTTCTGCAATGCACAACCGGAAACATTTTCCGGCGGCGGATATTACTGCAATATACATCATTACGATATAAATTCTGTACGGTCCGATGTTATAAAAGCAGCCGGAAATATTCTTTATTTTTCAGAAATAAAATTTTCAGTTATTATCTGAAATTATATTATTTCATACAAATCATTGCGCAAAATATGCACCAGATCATCAACATTTTTGACCGGATAATCTGTCAGAATTGCTGAAGTGCCGACATCCTGGATCTGATGACAGTCTGAACCGCATATTTTGTGCAGACCGTATTTATCTGCCCATGCCGATGCGATATCATTGCGGCTGTCGTGTCTGGGATGGGTATTTTTTATCTCAATTCCGAAAAGATATTCAGGTTTGACCACCTGCATACCATTGCGGAAAGGATGCGCCTGATAAAAAAGTATTCCGTTTTCCGTAGCAAATTCAGAAAATTCCGCCGGAGTCATACGGAAAAGTTTTTTATAATCACGGCACATTTCTTCAGTCATGCCGTAAACAAGATAATCATTATGATTTTCATCAAAACGCAACTCATGCGCGCCCAGTACCAAAAGACCTTTTTCACGCCCGATCTCTTCTGCCAGACGGATACAGTCAAAATATGTATTGAAAAAATCTTCAACACCTTTTTCTTTCAAAATACATTCAGTTTCGGTATTGAAATGATTGGCAATAACAATTGCATCATATTCTGCTTTGACATAAAGATCTATCAATTCCTCAACAGACAACCGTCCGCAATTTGAAATCTCTGCTGTATGTGTATGCAACTCAATTTTCATTGTCCTGCTCCATTGAAAATATCCATTAATTTATCAAATGCCGCACACATATCATGAATTGAAGAATTTACATCGCAGCCCGGCAGAATTACCTCATTTTGAATACAACGCAAATTCGGAGCCTGTGCCAGAAGTTTCATTATTCTGTCCCAATTTATTGTACCGTTGAAAGGTGCCAGATGAAAATCTCTTGAACCGTCATTATCATGGAGATGACAGCTTACAATATACGGCAGCATTTTTTCAAGCACTTCATTATCCCATACAGCTTTCATTTTGAGCAGCTCCCAACCGACATTGACCGGATTTTCAGGATTTTCAGATGGAGAAGCCATCAAATGCGCATGACCTGCATCATAACACAATCCGAGGTTGGGCGAATTGAAATGTTTTATATAACCGATCAATTCTTCAGGAGTATTAGTTGGAAACCAGATATTTTCGAGATTGATTATAACACCATATTTTTCTGCCACCGGCAGCAATTCATCCAGAGAACGGTAAACATTGTTGCGGTATTCTTCAAGAGAAAATCCGATAAAACGCGGATTTCCGGAATGAATTGTAATTGTTTGTACACCGCATTCTGCACAGCATGCCAGACTGTTTTTATGCAGATCAAGCAGATTTTTACGCAATTCAGCAACCGGACAGTTAAGATCGATTTTCGGGCCGAAAGGTGAATGACTGTCAACAAATTTCAATCCGGCGTCAGCAGCTTCTTTCCGGATTTTTTTCAAAGTTGATGAAGGATCATCCGAGTTCCAAATCATTTCCAGCATATCAAATCCAAGAACCAGATTTTCAACACCATTGGCAGCAAGTTCACGCAGAATCATATAACGGAACTTATCATCAAGTCCTTTGATAGCAAAAGAATGTGTAATAGGAATATTTTTCATTTTTTCTCCCTTTATATAATAAATATTGTATTTAATATACAGGAAAAAACAGAAAATTCAAGAATTTATTTAAAAAACAGCATCAAGGCAGAATGATAAAAACAACCATTGTTGATAAATCTGTTAATAACCTGTAAATTGTATGTTGATACTTGTTAACAACTTCATACTTGTTAACAGAAACAACATTTCATCAACATACTTGTCAACAGGATTTTCATAATATAACATATTGATTTTAAGTATATTACAAAAGTTGTTAACATTTTTTTCAAAGTATAATAATAATGATTAATAAATATAAGAAAATAATATTA
>JAZSRU010000095.1:0-22385 GCA_045538635.1 Victivallaceae bacterium | reverse complement strand
ATGTGCCGACATCCAACTTTCTTTACAACGTCTTCCTCGGAATTATCAATTCATACGCCGGAGCCCCGCACAAACCCATCAACTGTCTCCGCCCCAGTTCTCCCCTGCAGTTTGCAGATTTTCTTCCCTACGGCGGCGACTATTATCAGCGTACGCAATTTGCCGGCAAAACCGGCGAAAATCATATTGACGACCTCGGTATCCAAGTCCGTCACTCCAAAAAAGCAAATGCTGCCATGCTTGACGGTCATGTTGAATCCATTGACAAAAAAACATGGGAAAGTGACAGAGATGATTACGATAAATGGATGTGGAGATGGTACAAAAATTCCAAATAACCTTATAACAGAAAGGATAATATTATGAAAAACAAATTCACCCTGATTGAACTTCTTGTCGTCATCGCAATCATCGCGATTCTCGCCGGTATGCTGCTCCCTGCACTCAATTCTGCCCGTGAACGCGCCCGTTCAACAAACTGCACAAACAACCTCAAAACTTTGGCAATGCACCACTCAAGCTACTGCGATGAATGGGACGATTTGATGATTATGGCATACTGTACTGTCACCAAGAATACATGGGGGAAACAGTTGTATTCTCATCTGCTCGGCAGACTGCCAGTCAACACCGACAAACCCAAAGAAATGATTTGTCCATCTATCGCTCCCAAATATAACTATGTGCCGACATCCAACTATCTCTACAACGACTTCCTCGGAAATATCAATTCATACGCCGGAGCCCCGCACAAACGCATCAAATGTCTCCGCCCCAGTTCTTCCCTGCAGTTTGCAGATATGCTTCCCTACGGCGGCGACTATTATCAGCGTACGCAATTTGCCGGCAAAACCGGCGAAAATCATATTGACGACCTCGGCATCCAAGTCCGTCACTCCAAAAAAGCAAATGCCGCCATGCTTGACGGCCATGTTGAATCCATCGACAAAAAAGCATGGGAACACGACAGAGATAACAACAGTTACCGCATGTGGAAATGGTATAACGACTGATTTTTTATTGCAAAGGGCTGACAACGCCCCGGCATCCAAAAACTTTCAGATGGAATTGTTTTTATCATCACGGATAAAACAATTCCATTTTTTATACATAGCGCTGTCCGGCATATCAAAATCCGGTCACTTGACAAAGTAAACGCACGTTTGTCATAGTAAATGTACACCGCTCTAAAAATGAGCGTGCGTTTACTTTTACAATCGTCACAGCATCAATTTTACATTTTTTTTATTTATGAAATTTGATTTTTCAGAGATTACATGCTATATTTGTATCAAAACTTTGCTATAACGATAAAGCAAAATAAAATTTCACCCCAAGGAATCGTTATGAAAAAATTTTTTCTGTTTCTGCTGTTGGCTGTTTTCTTCTTTCCGCACGCATTTGCCGCAAATATAAAATTTTCTCCGGCAAAAACAACAACCAGAGTTAATTTCGCGCGGAAATCACCGGTCGTTGACGGGAAAATATCTCCGGATGAATATTACGGCAGTTTTGAAAATTTCGGCGTGCTGCGCCATAACAGACCATTTATGTCATCGCGGCAGGGAACTTTTTATACTGCAATGGACAGTAAATATCTCTATCTGGCAATGCGTTCCGAACTGCCGGACAAAAATTCAAATGTCGAACTTTCTTCCAAATACAAACTCCGCGACAGCAAAGTCTATTCTGACGATAATGTTGAATTTATGTTTGTTACACCGGCAAATGATTGTATTTATCATCTGATAGTCAACCATTGCAACTATACTTATGACAAAAAATATCCGCTCAAAAACGGCAACGCTCAATTTGCCAAAAAAGCTGAGTGGGATCCTGAGTTGCTGGTAAAATCTTCTTTTGACAGCAAATACTGGACCATTGAGATCCGTGTACCTCTGACAGAAATCGGCATAAATCATAAATCAAAACCGCTCAAAATGCTGATGCAGTTCGCCCGCACATGGCGCAATCCTGCAGAACAAACGGCATTGAACAAAGTATTCCTTTTTGCCGATCCCAAAGCAATGAATGAAGTTGTTTTTCTGCCGTCAACGAGTCCGTCAGTCCGTTTTATCACACTTGGCAGCAATTATGCAGACGGCGATCAGCAAATCACTTTTGTAATCGACAACCCGACCACGCAGGAGCAGAAAGTCAAATATTCTGTTTCTGTAACTTCCGAAGCATCGCCGCGCAACAGAGAAGGTGTTGCTGTTATCCCCGCCGGAAAAAGTGTCCCGGTCGTTCTTGCTTATAAAGAAAAGGGCAAATTAAACAATGAATTGAAAGCCGTTTTTATCAATGCGGCAGATAATGAGATAATTTTTCAGCGCAATTTTAATTATCTGCTCCCGCCTGGAGCCCGCTGGATCGCGCCGGATGTAAAAAGTTCCGCTGAACTTGAATTCGGCATTTATCCTTATTTCAACAAAGTCCGGGCGCGGCTCGGCACACAGAGCGTCCCATGCGATATGCGTGATCTTGAATCTGCCGTCATGTTTATAACCGATGCATCCGGCAAGTCTGTCAGTCCGCATTATACTCCCGAACAGATAAAAAATGTCGGATTTACGGCAGAATTTCCATTGAATCTCACTCAAAAAGGTAAATATTTCATTGTTGCTGAACTTACATACAAAAACAACCGCAAAAATATTCTCAAACATCAGTTTGAATTTGAAAAATTTGCGTGGGAACATAATAAACTCGGACTTGACCGCATTGTTCTCCCGCCTTACAAACCTCTGATTTACAAGAATAATGCCGTTAAAACCCTGATGTCGGAATACACCATAAAAAACGGTTTGCCCGCCGCTGTCAGTTCAGGTAAGGCCGCAGCATTGCTCTCATCGCCTGTTGCATTGACTGTCAACGGAGCAAAACCGGTTGAAAAAAGTTTCAAATGGCTGGAAAAATCTGATGATCTCGGTATAAGTTCCAGTGAACTTGTCTGCGGCAATTTGAAAATCAATATTAAAAATGAATTTGAATTCGACAATTTCATTAAAACAACGCTTGCCGTTGACCCCGGTAAAGGATTTGATTTCAAATCAATGACTCTTGATATTCCACTCAATGCTGATTTTGCCGGACAGATACACTCGACATGCAACAAAATGCGTTACAATTTTGCCGAATCCCTGCCGCAGAAAGAGGGTGAAATCTGGAATTCCTCCATGGGTAAACGCAATGACAATGTTTATAATAATTTCCGCCCCTATATCTGGCTCGGCAAACTCGGTGAAGGAATGGCGTTTTTTGCTGAAAATGACAGAAACTGGAGCCGCGACAGCAATAAACCGATGGCGCAGATATTCCGCAATGGCAATACTGTTACTCTGCGTATCAATTTTATTGACAAAGCTGTGCGGCGCAATAAACCGTTTGAAATCGTTTTCGGATTTCAGGCGACTCCGACCAGAATACGCCCCAATGCCGGCAGACAATACTGGGACCGCATGAGAGGTCCGAATACACTGACCAGCACCGTTTTTGCGGGCAGCGCGTGCTGGGCGAGTTTCGGTTTTGACTTTTTTCCGCTCAATCGGGATTATTCATATATCAATGCGCTGCGTGATGCAAAACTCAAAAAAAGAGACCTCAAAAAAGAGATTGATTTTGTCAAAAAATATATGGCCAAAAATTACGGCAATCTCCCGAAAGAAAATTTTGATTCATTTTACAGCCACATGATACGTGGATTTATGTACGCTTCGATCTCTGACAATATGATACCGTATATGAATCCGCGTGCCGCCCATTCCCGCTGGCCGGAATACCGCGTTTTCATGGATGAATGGTATTGCGCGCCTTATCGGGCCAATGTGCCGGATGAAGCTTATAATATCAATGCGACACCGAGTTATCAGGATTTTCTGCTGCATTGCATAGACCGTCTGCTGGATGAGGGAATGGACGGTATATATTATGACAATATCCGCGATTGGAACAATCCGAATCCGGTAACCGGCCCGGCATACATACTTGAGTCAGGCAATATACAACCGTATTTTGATATTTTTGACATGCGCAAAATGATAAAGAGAACCGCAGTATTGCTGTACAAAAAAGGCAGAACAATTTTTGACGGCCGCCCGCTGTTTGTCCATCACATGACCAATACCAATATTGTACCGTATTCATCGCTCTGCGGCATCACACTTGAATGTGAGGATAAATACGGCAATACAGATTTCCAGACCCGTTTCAGCGAAGATTATCTGCAAATCGGCTGTTTGGGACTGCAAACCGGTGCCATCCCTGAAATCCTGCTTCAGATCACCGGCAATAATGATTGGGTTGCCCGGACATTCACCGCAGTAGTTACTGCATACGATATCAATGCTGTTATGGCATTGAGCGGCTTGCCGTATGCTCCGTATTATCCGCTGATGCGCGCCCTCAAAACTTTCGGTTACGGCACAGATAAAGTAACTGTTTATCCCTGTTATGAGCCGTCCGGCGCAATCAAATGCACTCAGGATGTGAGAATTGTCGAATACCGCCATACTGACGGAACAAGGATCGTAGGAATTTCAAGTTTCGGCTATCAGGGCAGAGTCAAACTTGATTTTAATTTTGCAGTTTCATCCGCTTCTGACTTTGAAAACGGCACTCCGGTCGCACTCCAAAATGGCAGAACTGTAACATTTGAATTGAAAAAACATGATTTTAAAATGATAAAACTCAATAAATAAAGAGGTTGTTATGAAAAGTATTTTATTCCTGTTGATTTGCAGTACTGTAATCAATCTTTACGCTGTTTCTCCCGAACATTATCCGATGTTTGAAGATGCGGTAACTTTTTATCATTCATTTGACCACAACCGCGCGGCTTCTGATATTGCCTGCGGCAGTGAAATACCATTGGGAACTGTCGGCACAGCAAAATTTGCTCCCGGATTGCGCGGCAATGCAATGATATGCGGACCGCAGGGGGCATGTCTGCGTTTTCTGCGGGCAAAAAATATAACTTTTGACCGTCCGGGGACGCTTCTTTTCTTTTTTAAAGGAATCGACTGGGAAAAAACTTCCGGATCACGCGTTTTATTCAGCGGCATTGAAGCCGACAGCGGATTTCTCGGTCTTCAGATGTCATACGGCCCGAGTCAATTCTGCCCATGTCGGCGCGATCTGCATCTGCAGACTCTTTACAGCAAAACAATACCTGCAAAAACTTTTGTAATCAGCCGTCCTTTTGCCGCTAAATCATGCAATCAATGGCACATGATAGCTTTTTCATGGGCTCCGGGTGAACTGCGGATCAATATTGATGACAAACCGGCAAAAAGTTTTGATATCAAATTTGATTTCAATGATGCCGGATTTCCGTCAAAAGTATTTTCTGTCGGCAATCATACCCATTGGAATTATCTCATGGATGAATTTACCGTTTACAACCGTCGTCTGACACAGAGTGAGTTGGCAAAGATATACAAATCCTTTACAAAAAACGCACAATAAACAATAAAAAATACTTTCTCCCTCTGCTTTCAGAGGGTTTTTTATGCTTTTTATCCAAAATAATACACCTGAAAATAATTAAATATTTGCAAAACTGCCTTGCAATGATATATTACCCTTATAATTTTCAGCAACAGAAAGGAGCTTACGGCAATATTTGTAAAACGATATCGGAAATTATTATAATTTTGCAAGCAATTTTATTAAGCTGATTCAATACCAAATACGCCAAATTATATTGAAGGATCACGACTTGATAAGGTTGTCACTTTGCTTTTATGCATTGTGGCGTTCCCCTTCAGTATGATTCTTCAGGATATTGGCGTATCCCGGTATTGAGTACTGTGTGCGGGAACGCTTTTTTTTCGCAATTTTCAAAGGAATTAATACAAAATGACCGGCAATAAATCAATAACTGATGCAAATTACAGCAAACTGCTTTCCGCTGTCAGAAAAGCTCTGAATAAAACGCTCAAAAAAACTGATTATACTCTTGAATTCACCGACCGAACTCCTCATCAGCATTACTCCGCCGGAAATCCGTGCAACAAAAAAAGCCCCCCGGAAACGGAGGGCTTGAAAAATTGATCATCAGCCGATGACAATATAAACACCTTCATCAGGTTCAAGTCTGATGCGGTATTTACCTTCGCCGATACAAGTTAACGGACAGCTTGCATTGATCTCTTTGCCGGAACAAATTACAGGATCAATTTCAATAACCGGCGTAATTGTATCTGTATCGGACATATTGTAAACGGGAACGATTATTCTGCCGTTTACAGTATGAGATGCCAGAATACGCGCAGACGGTGAAACCCTGATTGCCGGAGGCGCAACCATAACAGCAAGTGCAGCAATCGCTTTTTCCATGAAATCACTGATGCCGTCCTTGCTGTATGTCATACGGTCATGCAGCTGGTCTTCTTTGACCAGATGGGCAGGGACATTGAAAAACGCCGCTGCCGCCGCAGAATTGCGTTTGAGAGTCAAAACCGGGATCTCAGCCTCTATGAGGACTTCTGCATCGACAACTTCACATTTTCCGGTACAGCGTTCATCATCACAGAACTCTCTGAAGTTTTCTATAAAACCGTTGACTCCGCGTACCCATGTAACATTTTTGCGTTCACCGCTGTCGCGCACACCGAAAATATCCTCCAATCCGCTGACATCTTCACTGCCGATGAGTGCGACTCCGGCTTCATGAAGTTTGCGGATATGTGCGATAACTTCTTCCGACATACCCTTGAGCGGAGGCAGAACCAGCAATGAAACATCATCCACAGTAAGTTTCAGGATATTTGCTTCACAAATCTGGAAGCCTTGCGGCAATCCTTGTTTGCGCATGCTTTGATTGATAAATGGAACATCTTCAGAGGCGGTGTTCCGTACATCCATAATACGGTATTGCGGATATTTGACGATGAGTTGAGTATCTTTTGCGGCACGGCGCGATGCATCAGAATAGACAAATGCGGCCTTGTAAACCGGACTTGCAGGTTTATTATCCATGTAAACTGCCCATGCTTTGAGCAATGTTTCATACCATATCTGTCTGAATGCGCACGCCTGGAAACCGGCTTTTTCCCAGAAACGGAAGTTTTCTCCATCGTGGTAAATTGCTCCGTAACAATATTCAAAAACACGCGATTTCATGCGCTGCGGATACTGTATCGGGCGTCTGCCGAATGGCGGATGCGCGTAATAAACTGCGCTGTCTCCGCAATATCCGATACCGCCGCCGGTATAGATTTCCGGATAAATCCTCGCTCCCGGCAGCATCATCAATGATGAAGCCAGAAAATAACTGCCGCAGCAAAGATCATAACGGCACGCATACGGATAATCCTCAAACTGCCAGAATCCGTCAGAATCCGTAGTGGCATATTCATGCTGGATCATACGAATAAGTTCAGGACCTTTGAGTTTGGATGCATAAATCGGAGCCGGGCCGTATTGAGCGTGTTTGATTTTAGGATTGTTTTGGCGGAAAAGTTCAAGTGCTTCAACTTTGCGCTTATGACATTCAAAATTGATGAAATCCTGCCATTCCTCCCAGTAGTTTTCAGCCATGTAAATAAATGTCGGCTGATCGATATGTTTATTTTCAGCCAGCCATTGTTTGAGCTGCGGGATATTGAAATTTTCATCATTTTTGCTTTCAGCAAATTCAATGAGTTTTTCCAATACGAAATTGGCGTATGTATAGAGCCAGACCAGCGGTTTGGTACAGATTTCATCGGTCATACTGACATAATCAGTCTGATTGACCAGATCCATATTGTCGGCGGCATTGCCTTTGTCCAGACAGCGCGGTCCGAGCCAGAGGAAGTTTTCGCGGCCGTAAGCTTTGACGGTATTGAAAACATTGTATTTGCGCGCGGCAGGCGGCAGGAAGTTGGCACATGAAATATAATGCGGCTGATTTGCGCTTTTGCCGAACCACGGATCAAAAGCATCAGTAGCCAGACCTCTTGTTTCAGTACGGGAGTTATAGAGATACGGCAAGCCTGAAATCAATGGCGGCGGCAGAGCGCCTTTTTCTTTTGACATTACTTCAAATGCCCAGTATTTTTCAACTTTTTCAACGGTGCCGTCCATACTTTCAAAGCGCAGATGCCACAGACCGCATTCAAGTCCGGCAATTTCTTCGATATTGAAGATATATTCTTCATATTCACGGACACCGATCGTAAATTTTTTCTGCTCAAGCGTCCATCCAAGTTCGCGGACGGGACGCAGAAAGGCATCTTCCAGAATAACTCTGCATTCAGCAGGCAAACCATGACAGCCGCTCATGCGGACTTTGAAATCAGGATTTTCACCTTCAAGAAAGAAGTGATTGTTTTTTACAAACTCAATTGCTTTGTCATAACGCGGCTCATTTTCCGGCAGACGATTCAGCATCTCTTTGTCAGCTTGAGAAAGAAGTTCTGTTTTGGTAACTTCTGTAATGCCCAAGCCGGAATATAATACATTGCCGTCAAGATCGAATACCGTTTCGGACGGAGTTTCACTGAAGTCATAAGTAGGAGTGCATGTATAACTGTCAAAACCGAATGCCAGGTCAAAAGCACCTTCCGGTTTGAGGAAACGCGCCCGGCGTTTGAACGGCCAGTCAACTTTGCGCGCCATATATTTGTAGAAAAATTCCGTTGCCAGTTTATCAACAATACCGACAATGGAGTCATTGAAAACAACATGTTTCTGATTTTTTTCCGCAGTGATGACTTTTACATAAGGATTGTCCAGTTTATCCATGCGTTTGCCGCTGTAATGTCCCTCTCCGGCTTCAGTTTCCTTGACCCCGCCGCGGAGTGAAATATTTACATCCATGCAGTTGCCGAAGTCATCCAGATCAATATCACAGTACAATGGATACATCGTCGGTTCTTCCGACATTGGAATTGTGAAACTTTTGCGTGAACCTTTAATGAATTCATCCGTAGTGATTTCAAAAGCGGTTATTTTAAGCACATCGAAAAAGTGTTCGCGGCAGACGGCGATTTTTCCCCTGCCGTCTTCGATTTCAAATTCAACTGTCTGACCGAAAGAATCAATTGTCAATTTGCCGCCTTTGATATTGAAAGTCAGATCGAACGGTTTATCAAGTTCATCATCCGTAACCGGAATTTCCTTTGAAACAGCAGCGGTGAAAATATTGCGTTTTTCACAGCCGTATTCATAAACGATGGTTTCATTTTTCTGATTGCGGCGCATCCTGACAGCCTGACCGCGTCCGGTTACTGTATCATAACGGAACGCTGTGATAAATGCAAATCCGCCCTCAATATCGCTTTTGGTCATGCTGAAATTGAATGAAAGCGTATATTTGATTGTGCAATCTGCGACATCCGGAATCACCGGCAGAAATTTATTTCCGGCAGAGAGCAGTTCAATGCATTTTTCTCCGCAGCGTATGGCAGGAACCATTTTCAGATTTGAATTGTATTCGACATACCAGCCGCCCGGCAGACCGTCAGTTGCAGTTTCAAAAGTTTCATAAAAAAGAGTATTCATGATAAATCCTTATCTTTTATCAAAATAGACAGTAAAAACCGCAGAACCGGCGGATTTTTTGGGCAGAGTCAATATGCCGTTGCGGAATTTCGCATCAATCAGAACCAATGCATTATTCTGATCCAGCAATTCAGCTTTGACATCGGCGCCGTCCATGCCGTCGATTTTCAATTCAAGTGAAGTTGTTTTGCCGCGGTAATCGGCAACGACAAGCATACCTGTTTTGCCGTCATCGGAAACGCCGCCTTGCAGATAAACATTTTCTGCAATGCGTTCAATTTTCACCTTCTTTTCAAAACAGCCCAGCAATTTGCCGAAAATGCACATTGAATAAAAGTTTTTGTTGTAGCCGCCGTAATAATCCATAAAGCCCCAGTCGCCTTTGGGAGCGGCTCCATAATAAAATCCCATATCCAGTTCAGTATCCTGCCAGCCGCAGAGAACTGCAATGTTGTAAGCTGCAGAATCAATGCCGCAAATTCCGGAAGGACCTTCAACTGCATTTTTACGGGTTTCCGCAGTCATATTTTTCTGTATGCCGTCCCAGCTGACAAGGTAATGCCATTCTGTAACTGCGGTTTCGCAGTCAAATCCTTCATCTTTGATAACAGCTTTCATTCTGGCGGGGGCGTTGATCAAAACATCGGGGTAAGAGTTGTAGCTGTGCCATGAAATGAAATCGGGAGCAATATTTTCGGCTTTGCATGCCTGAAGTATCTCTCTTACATGATTGTCAAAAAATCCGGCACAGGCGGGACCGCCGATTTTGAGTTCCGGAAATTCTGATTTCAACCGTTTGAGAACGATGACAAAGAACTTGATGAATTCATCATACGAACCTTTCCAGCAGGTCGGATCGTTTTCCGCTTCATTCCAGATTTCCCAATATTGCATGTCATAATGGAATCCATTTGCCCATCCTCTGGTGTAATGGCGGATAATACCTGCCAGAACTTCAGCATACTGTACATAATCTTCCGGCGGCAGAGAATTGAAATGCCGCTGTTCCGGCAAAAGGCCGCTGTGTTCAATACTGCCTCCCAACCGGTAAAAAACTTTCGCCCCTGCGTCCTGGGTCATGCGGATTATCTCGTCAGTCGGATCGAAATAATAATTGCGGGGATCAGATGCATCCAGATGCATCAGCGGGAAAATAAAATAAGTATCTATCATGCGCTGACCGGCATTCCACAACGCCCAGTCATGAGTGCGCGCATAAGCAAAATTCATCTTCTTGAAATCAGGTGTGAAATCACTGATACCGCGGTTTGACAGATTCGGACCGACATTGGATGAGTGCTGTGCCTTGTTGAAATATCCTGTTGTACGGCTGAAGTCAGCCGCTGCACAAAATTCGTTGAATGGGATTGATTTCATTTTCAAATGCTTCCTTATTATTTGGTTATAAAAGCGCATCCAGAGCTGAATTACCGATCTTTTTCTGCAGATCGCGCAATTTTTTAAGAGCGGCTGAATATGCTTCAATATCGTTTTTTGCTTTAGCAGTTAGAATTTTCGGTAAAAAACATTACAAAAATATCTGAAAAAATAAATAAAACCGCTTGAGTTTTAACATTTTACATGTATATCACAGTAGCATAGATGATTTAGAAGTATCCACAAGCAATTCGATCAGAGTGAATGATTTTTTCATATTTTTATCCTTTCTGTTAAGGGATTGGTTTTATTTTCACTGCTGTTAATATCAAGTATCTGATATTCTGCGCGCACGATTTTGTTGCCGTGCTGACCGGAGAGGAGAAATTCTGCCGCCTCAAGATAATATTCAAAAAATGGCAGATACATAAATTTCGCATATTTTGCAATGCGTTTCTGATTGAGAAGCATTGATTCCGTCATCAGTATCGGCATTGAAGTCGGTATTTTCAAATATTCATAAAAATCAAGTTCCAAGTCGCAGAATTCTTCCGGGTCCGGAGCCAGCAGTAAACCGTCATACTCTCCTTCTTTGAGCTTTTCAGCCAGCTCTGACATCCATTCTGCAAAATTTTTCTTTTTGCTCCAAATAAAAACAGAACCGTTTATTCCTTCTTTTTCTAATGTTCTATAGAAACATTTATCCATTCTTCTCGGAGCGAGGACAGCTTCACTTTTTGCATACAGGATGTTTTTTGCTCCGTGCTGTTTAAAATACGGAACAGCTTTTTCAAAGAAGCGGATTTCGACCTCGCCTACCTGCAGTTTGAAACAGTCAGATACTTTAGGAGAATCAACATTTGTATATTCGCCGGAATTGAAAAAAGCAAGACGGCAATTATGCTCTTCAAACAGCGGAAACAATGATTCAAACCAACGGCTTGAAAACATTATCATACTGTTTTCATCTAAATCAACCAATCTGTTTACATTGATGTCGGCGCAATCATTACTGTCAGTAACCGGAATTGTGATAACGCGCCGCTGATATTTCAATGACGCCTGTACTGCCGCGTCAATGATATAACGCGTAACGGTACTTGAATAAGCAATATCCTGTGAAAAAATATCAGAACATGGCAGCAGCACCACCAGCGGTTCATCTTCAACAGCTTTGCGGCTGACAAAAGTTCCCCTGTTGGAGCGTTTGACAATCCCTTTGGCAACAAGTTTGCGCAATGCTGTTCCCAGAGTGCGGCTTGAACACTGCATTACTTTTGATAATTCCGGTTCTCCGGGGATTTTATCTCCTTCGGCAAAATTATCGTTGATATATTTAATCAAATTATTGCAAAGTTGTTCAATTTTAGGTGGATACGACATATCAGCTCCAATACGAAAGTCTCTACATTTACACATATAGTTGTACATTACCTTGTTTTCAAGCAAAATTATGAAAAAAGTTATTTTTTATATATTCCGGACATAAATTTCCAATCTTCCAACAGATGAACTTTATAAATATCCAAAATAACGGATATATTTTAATTTTTTGCAAATAGTGTTTTTGTACATCAGTTTTTATGTATTGTGCATTGTTGAAATGATATTTTTGATGTATAATAGAAAAACATTGAAGTTATATCTATTCCAAACAGAAAGGAAATATCATGTCAGACAGAATTTTGACCCAACAGGAATTTGACAGCCGCATCGTGCGCGCTCAGGCTGCGTTCAAAAACACCGACCTTGATGCAGTTCTCGTTTTTTCAACAGAATCTGAACCCGCAGGCGTCAGATACTTCTCCGATTACTGGCCCAGTTTTGAAACCGCAGGTGTTCTCATCCCCCGCGAAGGCGCTGCCGCTCTCATCATCGGCCCCGAAAGTCTGACTTATGCATCAAGCCGCTCCATGATCGCCAATGTGATCCAGACAATGGATTTCCGTGAATCATCCCAGCCCGATTATCCCGGTTCCGCTCACCCCGACTGGAAAAAAATCCTTGCCGATTTCAAAGTCAAAAAACTCGGCATCACCGGCTTCCATATGTTCCCCTATACTATCATGATGAATATTGCCAAAGCTCTCGGCGGTATGCAGAATATCGTCAATGCCGATACCATTCTGCGCCCCGTTACCATGAAAAAATCTCCGCTTGAACTCGAATGTCTGCGCAAAGCTGCCAAAATTTCAGAATTCGGCTTCAAAGCTGTTCTCGAAAATATCAAACCCGGCATGACCGAAGCTGAACTTTGCGGTATTGCCACCCGGGCAATGCTTTCAAACGGCGCAGAATCAACCGGTTATCCCGTCTGGTGCTGCTCCGGCCCGAATTCAGATCAGGCAATCAGCCGCCCATCTCTCCGCAAAGTACAATGCGGTGAAATCATCCATTTCAGTATCGGTGCCAAAGTTGAAGGTTACAGTGCCAGTATCGGCCGCCCCGTCGTCCTCGGCAAATGCCCCGACGAAATCCGTAAATTCATGCAGGTCGGTCTGGATGCTCTCAATATGACTTTTGACATCATGCAATCCGGTGTTGCCGCCTCTGATGCCGCTAAAAAAATCCACGGCTATGTTATTGAACAGGGCTATGGTGATGCATTGCTTTACGGCCCCGCTCACGGCTGCGGTCAGATGGAATGTGAATATCCCTTCCTCGAAACTTCTTCCGATTACATCCTTGAAGAAAATATGACCTTCATGGCGGATATGTTCCTGCACCGCAACGGTATGGGCTTCCGCTGGGAAGACGGACTCATCGTCCGCAAAGGCCCTGCTGAACAGCTTTCAAACTATGGCCGTCAGATCAATATCCTGGAGGTCTGATTATGATTATTGATATTCACGGACACCTCGGCAATATCAATTTTGCCCCATTCTGGCAGGCGGGGACAGCCAAACTTGAGCAATACTGTACCGATTCCGGTGTGGACATGCTCTGTCTGTCCTCATCCCGCGCCATCATGTATGATATTCATGAAGGCAATGCTGAATTGGATACTGCTTTGAAAGAAAGCTCCAAACTGCTTGGATATGTCGTTGTCAGTCCGACATTTCCGGATTCTTTGAGCGACCTTGCTTATCTCAAAAGCAATCCCAAGTTCCGCGGCGTTAAAATTCATCCCGATTATCACGGCTATCAGCTCCCGACCAAGTCCAACCGCGACTGGGTAGAAGCAGTTGCCGATCAGACACCAATGATGCTTTTTCATGTTTCATGTATGCCCGGAACCGGTTTTTCTCCCGCAAAAACTGTTGCTGAAATCGCGAAAAATCACCCGAAAACAAAATTCGTTCTCGCACACATGGCAGGAATTTATCAAAACGGCAACTATCCTTATTTCCCCAATATGGACTCTCTTGAAGGTGTTATGGAAATGAATCTGGACAATGTCTGGATCGATACGGCCCACTTCCTCATGTATGTCTATCCCGGTGTTATGGAAAAAATGTACAAAATTGCCGGCGCGGATCATATCGTTTTCGGTACCGATGCGCCACTCCAAGGGCCGATGCAGATGAAATTCGCCATCGACGCGATCAACGCCCTCGATATCCCGCAGGACGACAAGGATAAAATATTTTTCAAAAATGCCAAAAACATTTTGGGAATATAATAAAATAAATATGAATTTATCAACTCGTTAAAAAACAGACAGAAGAAAGGATTTTAAAAATGAGTGAAAGATTTCAAGATGCATACTGGCTCTGGGGCCAGTCTCCCGGCAGCCACCACATCACCGCAAAACTCCCCGGCGTCAACAAAATGACTCCCATTGAAGGATGCCGCGAATTCGGTATTCCCAACTGCTATCGTGTCGTCATGAGCGGCTTTCCCAACAAACCCTACGATCCCGAAGCAGAAGCAATCAGAGAATGCAAACAGGTCGTCTGGTCAATCACCGGCTCTCTCGATACCAAACGCAATGACGACGGCGTCGGCGACCTTTATGAAACCTTGCGTCTGGCTGAAAAATTTGACAACTTCACCGGCGGTGTTCTCGATGACTTTTTCAATCGCGACCGCATCGGCTTTTTCCCGCCGGAGAAACTCGCCCACATGCGCGAAAAACTCCATGAAAAAAATATGAAACTCCATGTCGTTGTTTATGAACACGAACTCGACTGGGGTATCGAAAAACACCTCGCTGAATGTGATATCATCACTTTCTGGACATGGAACGGCAACAAAAATCTCGCCAACCATGAAGCAAACTTCACAAAATTGCAGAACATGGCTCCTGATAAGGAATTCCGTACCGGATTCTATATGTGGGACTACCGCAACTCAACCACTTTGAGCCTGCAGCAGATGGAAGCACAATGCAGCAACTATCTCAAATGGTGGAAAGAAGGACGCTCAAACGGTATCATTCTCTGCTCAAACTGCATTGCTGATATCGGTTTGGAAACCTCTCCGTGGACCAAAGAATGGATGAAATCAGTCGCTGACGAAACCCGTTAAGCATAAAACAGCGAGGAGTCTTTTTATGAAAAAATTTACGGCATTTGTTTTGTTATGTTCCGCTTTTTCAATCCTCTGCGCCGCAGAAAAACTGGATTGGAAGACTGATTTTTCCGCAAAATCAGATAATTTTCTGACTTGGAAAAGTGCAAAATCCAAAGTAAAAATAGCCAAAGGTTTTGCAGATAATGAAAAAACAAAACCCGCAATGACTATGGTTTTCGATGAAAATACAAAAACTGTCAACGCACTTGCCGGCAAATTTTTCCCCATAATACGAGGTAAAAAACTGACTGCCGTCGTTTCTGTCAAATGCACAGGGTTCACAGACGACGGCAGAGTTTCCATTTCAATGCAGGGATGGAAAGGCAAAAAATCCCAAGTCCCTGCCGCCAATGCCTCAAGCGGTAAAAAAATCTCCGAATGTATGGAAGAAAAAGAAATAGCTCTCACTTTCACCATCCCCGAAAAAGGTGCATGGGCAAAAGTTGATTGGATTTATCTCACCATCAGCGCAAAAGCCAAAGGTCCGGGAACTGTGATTTTCAAAGACCTTGAATTTTATGAGGAATAAAAATCATGAAAAGACTTCTCAAATACTTTATCGCACTTCTGCCGCTCGCCGCAGCGGCAGACAGTGTCCGCTTCAAAGATCAGACGATGAAAGAAAAACTTAATCATCCCGATCTGATTTTTGCTGCAACTTTTGACAACCGCACACTCGATGCGGATTTCGCCAAAGGCAACCCCAACACAACCACGCTCAAAGATGTCAATCTCGGATTGCGCGGCATTATCGGTTTTGACGGCAAACAGGCATTTCTCCCCGAAGGTCTGGAGGAACTCAAATACTCTGTCAAAGATAATATCAGCATCCCCGAAGGAACTGTTATAATGTGGCTCAAAAATGAGTCCATCAAACCAGCCTCAACTCCTGTAAAACGCGGTAATATTCCGCTTTTTGAGGCAAAATTTATGAGCGGCAGCGATTATCTTACTTACCGGCTGGCAGATTATACCGACGGAACAAACTATTTTGAATGGGCGAACTCCTACCCCCCGCACTCTTTCGGTCAAACCAAATACGCCGCCGCATTGATGACCGATATTCAAAAAGGCGAATGGTATCAGCTCGCCGCCACATGGACGCCCAAAGAGATACAGATTTACCTCAATGGCGAACTCAAAGCAACCACCGCTCTCCCCGCTAAAGCTGAAAAAACAATCAATATGAAACCCGATAATCGCTCCTATATCGGCATTCGCAGTTTGTTTTACGGCTCCAAAAATGAATTCAAAGTCGTCGCTGATGACTTCAAAATATACCGCAAGGCACTCTCGCCTGTCGTTATCAAAAATCAATATCTCGCAGTTTGCAAAGAATTGCCGAAAGGTAAAAAAATAGAGGCATTTTCAGTCAATATTAACGGCGTTGATGACGGCAGCGGCAAAAAAGATTCAGTTGAATTTGAATACGACTTCTCCTATGTTGAAAAACAATTCAAAAAAGCAGCTGACAGAAAACTTGTTCTCTCAATCACTGATCCGGCAGGTAAAAAAATCTCAAAAACTTTTACTCCTGACGCCATAAATTTCTGCGGCAAAGTTGATAATATCGCCGACAACGGCAAACTGCAGCTTGTTTCCGAACTTTTCCTTGACGGCAAAAGTGCAGGCAAAGTCGCAAGCTCCGCCGCCATTCCGGATTTGAGTTTTATCGGCAATACTTACGGTGCTGAAGATACCGTTCCTGCAATCTGGACTCCGATCGGAGTTGACGGACGCAACATTTCCGTCTGGAACCGTAAATATATTTTCGGTGCAGGCCCGTTCCCCACTCAAATCCTCATCGGCAAAAATAATTCTGAACTTTTCCTCAAAGCCCCGGAATTTACATTCAAAAACAACAGTAAAATCAAATGGCAAGCCGGAAAAACAGTCCGCAAAAATTCTTATGTCGAACTTCACGGTACCGGCATGCTCAATGGCAAAAAACTTGCATACTGCACCAGAATCGATTTTGACGGACTGCTTAATTGCAATATAACTTTCCCGCAAGGTCTGACCGTCAGTGATATGACTCTCAAATATCAGCAGAATCCTGAATTTGCCAAATACCTGATGACACCGACTGTTTATGAAAAACAAACTGATCCGGTCGTTTTTCCCCGTATGGGAGGTGCAAAACAGGAAGATCCGCGTTCCATCTGGCTGGTTTCAGAAAAAGGCGGTTTCGCATTTGATGTTGAATCCGATGCCAACTGGGTGTTTGACAAAAATGAAAATATTTATTCCGCCAACCGCAAAAACGGCGAATGTTCAATAAAACTCGTTACCGGAAAAGTTACTTATCCCGCCGATGCGGAATACAAACTGCTTTTCATCGCCACTCCGACCCGGCCGCTGCCGGCAAAAATCCGCGGCATCCGTTCATACGCCCGCAGCGGCAAACGCATAATTTTCCACAATCCTGCTTACGGTTTTAAAAACATCGGAACCTGTATCCCGGCTGATAACTTCAAACAATATTTCGGCAAACGCAATTCTGATGTTTCATATATCTATTATTCAATGGCTGATGCCGTCTGCGATATTGACCCGATTGTAAAATATTTCAAAAAATATTATGACATCCCCGGCAGATATGCATACCGCTTCAATCACCGCCCCGACAACAAAACCAAAATACAAACCTTTTCTCAAAGTGCCTGTACTGCCTGTTCATCATTCATTGATTATTACATGAACAATCAGAAAAAGGCTTATGATATTCCAGAATTTAAAAAATTCACTATCATGTATTATGACCTGTGCGGCTACGGCAAATGCGCCAATGAAATCCACGGCTGCGTCTTCAAAGATGTTTTCGGACGCAAAATATCACGCTCCGTAATCCTTTCCAAACGCAACCTCGTCATGCGTACCGTCAGACTTGCCCATGCCAACAACCGCAGTGTTATGCTTCATGCACAGCGGACTTTTTCGCCGATTCTCCACGGGTTGGCGGATTACTGGCTGCCGGGCGAACAGTACGGACCTCTGCTTGCCCGCAATTCCTATGGTTATACTGATGAAGTTCCGAATATCATCTGGGAATCAGAATTCAACCGCAATATTATCGGCACAGGTATCCTCATGAGCTGCTCTGTCGGCTGGATCAAACCTGAAAAAATGAAACCGTTTGATATTACCGAAGCGATGCTTGCTGCGACACTGCCGTATGATATTGAAACTTCCGCACTTTTTGCCAATACCCGCGTAATGACCAAAGTTTACGATATTTATGATAAAACCGGTATTACTGCAACTAAAGGCGTGAAATTCCACCGCTTTGACCGTCAGCAGGAATTCAAACTCTCTGACAATAAATGCCGTCTGTCATACTACACAACTCCGCAGGGTACCGTTCTTATCATATCCAATCCGACAGTCAGACGCAAAAATCTTACTGTCAGTTTCAAGAGTGTACTGCCGCAAAACTGTGTCCTTGCCAATGAATATGACGGCGGCACCGTTGAAGTCAAAAACGGCAAATTCAACTGCAAACTGACATCCCGCGATTTCCTGATTTTATTTCTTAAAAAGTAAAATTTTTTACCACCATTATAACAAAAGGAGATAATATGAAAAGTAAATTTACATTGATTGAACTTCTCGTCGTAATCGCCATCATCGCCATTCTTGCCGGAATGCTGCTGCCCGCTTTGAACTCCGCCCGTGAGCGCGGCAGAAGCTCCAAATGTATTTCAAATTTGAAGCAGCTCACGTTGGCAGCATTGATGTACGGTGATGACCATGACGGCAATTACTTCACCGGCACGAGTGCCAAAACGCGCTTTTTCAACATTCTGCAGGAATCATACAATGTCAAAAGCACCATGCTTCTGTGCCCGTCAGAATCAAATACGACTAAAACACTCCATTACGGGACCAATGCAAGTCTGGGCGGCTACAAATCAGGCAATACCTCTAAACATGATGTTTTGTACTTTCAGGTACAGAAAATCAAAAATTCATCACTTGCACCGTACATCATTGATGTAAATGCCGCCGAACCCTATGTCGCATCCGTTTCATGGCCTGTTTCTGCAAAAAATGCCAAACATAACAACAAAAAAAATGTCAATTTCTCATGTGTTGACGGCCATGTGGAGAGTGCAAAATGGGAAGATGTTAAAACCCGTGTAAACGAAACTGCAAAATATTTACAGCAATAATAATTTTTAATAACTATGAATATTGAAATCAATTTCTCACAGCCTTGCGGCAAGATCCGCACAATCAACGGCGGCAATCTCGGCCCGAAACTTCATGCCCGCAAACACTCTCCTGCAACCGAAAAACCGTTTGCAGATTTGTGTTTGCCATTGACTCTGCTCCATGACGCGCCGCTGGATAATCCCGGCTGCCGTCTGGTGGATATTCAGCATGTTTTCGGCAATTTCAGAGCCGACAGCAGCAATCCCGACAATTATTATTTCATTCAAACGGATGATTATATCAGAAATATTCTCGACTGCGGCACTCAAATAGTTTACCGTCTGGGTACGAGTATTGAACATTCAATCAAAAATTATTATACATTTCCGCCGGAAGATTTCAGCAAATGGACCGATGTCGCTCTGCATATCATCCGCCATTACAACGAAGGCTGGGCAGACGGTTTTCATTGGGATATCAAATACTGGCAGATTTGGAACGAAGCAGACGGCCATCCCAATATGTGGGCAGGCGATGAAGAGGAATATTTCAAACTGTATGAAATGTCCGCCAAAGCTATAAAAAAAGAGTTCCCCGATCTGAAAGTCGGGGGCCCGAGTTCATGTAAACTTGCGGGCTGGACGGAACGGTTTACGGAGCGTTTTCTGGAATATTGCCGCGAGCATAATGCGCCGCTCGACTTTTTCGGCTGGCATTGTTACAGCAACACTCCGGAAAGACTCATGCGTGAACCCGCAGAAGCGCGCAAACTGCTTGACAGTTACGGTTTCACGAAAACAGAACTCTTCCTGACTGAATGGCGCTACATCCCGGAAATGGAAAATACCAGATGTGATGAATTTGACCGCCGCATGACCGGCATTGAATCAGGAGCCGTCAATACTGCTGTATTAACTGCGTGGCAGGACTCTCCGCTGGATATGGGATTTTTCTATTCATCCAGTATTCTCTATAACGGAATATTCAACCGCAGAAGTGAAATCCAGCCCGGATTGTATCATCCTTTTTATTATTTCGCACAAATGCTGAATTTCCCGAACCGCGTTGAAGCCAGCTGTGAAAAAAATTATTACTGTCTGGCAGGATCAGATGCAGAAAATAACGGCGCGATGCTGATTTCCGTACTGAATCAGGACAAAAATTCTGTGGATATTGAAATCGCCGGTGCCGCCGACGGTGAAGTTGAAGTTTATACATCCGGTACTGAATCGACCGCTGTTATCAAAAACGGCAGATTGACATTGATACAGCATGAACCCTTTGCTGTATATTATGTAAAAAACATAAAACTTGCAATCTCCTGATGCCGGATGGCAATCAATTTATTATTTCAGCCGGATTGATCCTGTTGCGGTATTTCACCGGCGGCAATCCGGTAACTTTGCGGAATATCTTACTGAAATGATAACGGTCAAAAAAGCCGGTCTGTTCAGCAATTTCATCAATGGACTGCGATGTTGTATTAAGCAGAATACATGCGTTCCGTATCTGTTCACGCCGCAAATATGCCTGCGGAGTCAATCCGGTATGATGACGGAAGTCCCGCAAAAGCTGATTTTTGCTGACATTGGCGATTGCGGCAAGTTTTTCATTTTCCGGTTTGCGATTATAATTTTCCTGCAGATAACTGATAACTTTGCGCACGCGTTCCTCAACATCAGTTCTCGTCCGCCACAATTCCAGAATATCATCCGGCAGATGCGACAGCAGAAATGTAACCAGACTGCGTACTCTCAATGTATTACGCAAGCCGTAAAAATCATCTTTTTCACTGCATATCATGTTTATCAAAGATTTCATATCCGCCGCATCGACTTGAAATACGCCTTGCGGCTGGCGGCGCGCAATACATGAAATATCAAAATGGACAAAAAAATGCTGCATCAATTTGTTTTTTGCTGAAGATGTAGATACTCTGGTATCAGGCGACAACAGTACAATACTGTCCGGTTCAAGCTTTATAACCTCCCCATTGTATTCGACCGCCGCCCCCCCCGCAAAATTGTAATAAAGCCGCCAGAACGGCATATGATTATGTTCAAAATCCCATTTCCGTATCTGCACAAAACCGTGATACAGCACCTGCACATCCGGCAGAAATCCATGTTGAAAAACAGCCATATTATCCTCTCTGAATTTGATTCAGCAATACAATAATATATATCCCTCTTCAATGCAAATAAAATTTTTAAATTTTTGTTATTTTTTAACATTATATCTGCCTGCGGATGTTGAAAAATTATTTTTTTATGTTATATTATGATTCTCAATGAAAGGATATTAAAATAAATATGAAAAAATTTATATTTGCAGCAGCTGTTTCCTGCTCAATACTCTGTCTGACACTCTCCGGATGTGACAACAGCAGCAATGATAATGAAATCAAAGTCGATATTGACAAGGCCGTTCAAGCCTTTGAACAGAACATCAACGACGCAGAAAAAAATATCAAAAATACCAATAAATAGTTATTATCCGGAATTTTATAAAATAGTAAAATACTTACTTGACAAAAATGCATCTGACTTTTATTTTTGGCTCTGTACTAAACATAGACTGATAATTTGAAAAGATTAAGGGGTTTGGGGTATAGTGAATTGCGACAGCAATGAGCGGCAATACCCCAATTGTGGCTAATCCGGCGGAAGATTTGATTTGTCACTCCTCAAAAAAGAGGAGGGACAAAACGAACATTCCGCCGAAAAACAGCCTGACACCACACAGCCGCTGACACTATCGCGCCAGCGTTACAAAACGGGGATGGATATCCCCCGCCGGGGTAGCAAGGGGGCGGCGCAAGCCCCCTTGCAATACAAAATCAGTCTATG
>JAZSRU010000110.1:0-20340 GCA_045538635.1 Victivallaceae bacterium | reverse complement strand
TCCGCCTTCCTAAACAACTTCCGATAATAAATATTATAGGAAGTTGGATGAGTTAATATAGCACCGGAAAAATAAAAAGCAAATGCAGAAAATTGTAATTTTCATTTGATTTTTCAATAGAAGCATTGTATTGTAACTTTTGTTTTACGATAATTTGGAGGTTTTTATGAATGCAGTTGCTTTTTTAGTTGTTTTACTTATTGTGATAGGTATTTTTCTGTTGGTCAGAGAGTTGTGGTGCTGGTATTACAAGAGTAATGCCATCCTTGAAAAACTCAATAAACTTGAAGCTGATATTGAATATATCAAAAATAATATCGGAAAACAGGATTGATAATTCTATCACAGATTTTTGTCTGCAATGTTTTTTGCCGCGAAAATTTTTTATTTACTCTCTGCTGGTTGTTTTGGCTTGTAAAACGGCTTTTTTGTGCTATATTAAAATGATTATTATTTGAATTTTTACACAAGGAGTTTTTTTATGAAGATACCTGAACTTGCAGCGATGTTGTTTTATTGTGTGCTTTTGCTTTTTATCGGATTTTACTGTTTCTGGAAGGAGCGCAAAGGCACAAGCAGTGAAAAAGCATATTTTCTCGGCAGCAGAGGCATGAATGGATGGGTTTCTGCATTTTCTGCAGGCGCTTCGGATATGAGTGCGTGGATTCTGATGGGGTTGCCCGGGTCGATTTATTTGTATGGAGTAGGGCAGGTATGGATCGCGGTCGGATTGTTTATCGGTACTGTTTCTGCGTGGATATTCATTGCTCCGAAGCTGCGCCGTTATTCGATTGTTGCCGGGGATGCGATTACGATCCCGCAATTTCTTACCAACCGTTTCTGCACCAAAAGAAAAGGTATCCTGGTCATTTCTGCGATAGTTTTCATGGTTACTTATTGTGTATATGCGGCGGCAAGTTTGTATGCATGCGGAACACTTTTTAATACAGTTCTCGGCATGGACCCGAAAATAGCGATGATCATTGCCACTGTTGTTATTGTATTTTATACTTTTTTCGGTGGGTACAATGCGGTTTGCTGGACTGACTTTTTTCAAGGATTGCTGATGCTGTGGGCATTGCTTTTTGTGCCGATAATGATCGTGCTGATGATGAATTGTGATTCTTTTGTTGCTCCGGCAGCGACAATTCCTGAAAATTACTGGAACTGGTTCTCCAGCGGCAAGAGCGACTGGAAGAGCTGGAGCGATATTATTTCCGGCCTCGGCTGGGGATTGGGGTATGCCGGAATGCCGCATATTCTCATCCGTTATTTCTCTGTTTCGAGCGAAAAGGAGATGAAAAAGTCAAGAATCATCGGTTGTATCTGGTTTTGTTTGATTTTGCTGGCGGCAAGTGCAGTCGGTCTGATCGGACGCAAATTCCTCGGTGATACTCTGACTGCGACCAAAGATGGAAATACACTTATTTTTATTAATATGGTCAGAAGTGTTTTTGAATGGATAGCAGACGGAGTCGGTTTGAGGATGCTTTGGGTATTCTGTGCAGGATTTCTGCTGTCTGCGATTCTTGCGGCGGCGATGAGTACCGCGGATTCCCAGCTTTTGGCATCGTCATCAGCATTTGCATCGGATTTGTATAAGCCTCTTATGCGCAAAAATGCTTCGGACAAAGAGATGATGCTGGCTGGCAGGGGGATTGTTATTGTGATTGCGGTTGTTGCATTTGTGATTGCCTCCCGTCCGGAATGCAAGGGGCTGATGAATCTTGTTTCATGTGCGTGGGGGGCATTCGGTGCGGCATTCGGACCCGTGATAATACTTTCTCTCTACTGGAAGCGATTGACTTATGCCGGAGCATTGACCGGTATTGTGGTTGGTTTTGTGGTTGATGCGTTGTGGTATATCTTTTGGAGCAATACAGGAATATATGAAATCGTTCCGGGATTTATTGCCGGATTTATCAGTGTGATCGTTGTATCTCTGCTGAGTGCCAAACCTTCTCAAGCTGAACTTGATACATTTGAACGGGCGCAGAATCCGGTTGATTGAAAAAATGATTTACTGGCGCAGAAACCTTGTTTTTCTCTGGATATCACAGATATTGGTGATGTCTGGACTTTCGGCGGCAATGCCGTTTATTCCGCTTTTTATCAAGCACAATTTTCATATTGTGGAAGAGGGGGAATTGGGTGTTGCGATAAGTCTTTTTACCTTTTTCGGGCTGATGAGTTTCGGGATCATGGCGCCTGTGTGGGGGACGCTTGCTGACCGTTACGGGCGCAAAATAATGTTGTTCCGTGCTACTTTCATGAATGCGGTGATATTTCCTTTGATGGCATTTGCGCCGAATCTGTGGATATTGATTCTGATCAGAGCTGTGGCGTCGGCTTTTTCCGGAACCAATACGGCGGCGCAGGCATTGATTGTGGCGACAACGCCTGAAAATAAACAGGGATTTGCATTGAGTGTTTTGAGTACGGCGGTCTGGAGCGGCAATATGATTGGCTATGTTATCGGCGGTATTTTAGTTGATAAATTCGGTTATACTGCAGCTTTTCTGATGTGCAGTGTTTTGTACTGGGTGGCAGGACTGGTGCTTTTCTGGGTAAAAGAGGATTTTGTGCCGCAGCCGAAAACAGCCCAAAGTGCCAAAAAGGGTTCATGGTATCAGTTTGAGCGTCCGGTAATACTGATGCTTCTATTGTTTTTTGCCGTAAGTTTTCTCCGTAATCTTGAAGCTCCTTACCTTGCAGTGCTTGCCGGAAATCTTGTCGGAGATGATAAAGCGGCATTCTGGACAGGGATTATCAGTGCGGTTGCAGCCGGCGGTGGTATTCTGGCGGGGGTGGTTTTCGGGTATTTCACCGACCGCTGCAAACCGATGCAGCTGTTGACTCCTGCCTTGCTGATATTTGGTGCGACATTGTTTATTCAGGGCGCGGCACATTCGATAACTGTTTTGATAATTGCCAGATTTTTTGCGTTTATGGCAGTCGGCGGAGTGGAGCCGGTTCTGCAGACTATGCTGTCAAAAATGACACCGGAATCCAGACGCGCATCGGTTTTCGGCTATATGATAAGTGCCAGAAATACCGGATTGATATTGAGCAGTCTGTTCGCCGGAGGGATAATATATTTTACCGGAGTGAGTGGAGTATTTTATGTTTCAGCGGCGGTATTCTGGATGCTTCTGCCGCTTATGGGCAGGATAATAAACAATATCTGCCGTGCCAAAAAACTTTATTGACGGCATGAAGTGCCGGAGTGTATGGATTTTTAAGTTCAAAAAAAAGCGTTTTTTTGCTGAAAAAATCTTGTTTTTTTCAAAAAAAATGTTATATTATGTAACTTTCATTGCAGATTTTGGAAGAACTTCTCAATAAAAGAGTTGCACTTTGTTGGCTGTTCGAGTTCAAATCGCTGGCAAATGGAGGCGGCCGGGAGGCTTAGCCAAGTATCTAAATAGCTGAATGCCAGATGGTTATGGACAACTGTGATGCAAGTAGAGCAAACAGGGATGATTTTGTCCCGTAAAATTGAAACAAAAACTAACAATCAAGGTGAATTTATGTCAGTAAGACTCAGATTGAAGCACACAGGCACCCGCAATGCCAACTGCTTTCGCATCGTCGTCATGGATCAGCGCATGAGCCGCGACGGTCGTGCCATCGAAGAAATCGGATTTTATAACCCCCGCAGCAAAGTCGAAACCGTTAAACTCGACCGTGCTGATTACTGGATCGCCAACGGCGCTCAAGTCAGCGAAACCGTCGGTGATATTATCGAACGCGCCCGCAAAGGTATTGTCCTCGCTGATCGCGTCCGCAAACCCTCAATCTCCAAAAAAGCCGCTGCCAAAATCAAGGCCGAAGAAGAAGCTAAAGCTGCCGCTGAAGCTGAAGCCAAGGCTGCCGCTGAAGCCGCTGCTGCAGAAGCTGCTGCCGCTGCCGAAGCTCCCGCAGAAGAAGCAAATGCTTAATGCATTGTGTCTTTGAAGGCTTATTGCCAAAAGATAGGATGTAAGAAATGCTTAAAGCATTATTGAAATTATTCGGAATCTCCAAAGCATCAGGCTGTTGTTCATGTGCAGCTGGCGGCGTCAAAGGACTTGAAGGTTTTGTTGACTATGTCGTCCGTTCGCTCGTTGATTCTCCCGATGCTGTCAAGGTTACAACCGAAGACGGTGCCAACAGTGTTGTTATCCGTATTGATTGCAACAAGGAAGATATTGGCAAAATCGTCGGCAAACGCGGCAAGACCATTATGGCTATCCGCTCTCTGGTCCGCAGCGCAGCCGGCAAAATGAACAAACAAGTCACAGTCGAAGTCGCTGATTGAGATTGTGCATTATCCGGATGCAGATGATAATTTATGAAGATTGATATATTGACTTTGTTTCCGGAGATATTTCCCGGCCCGTTAGGGGCAAGCATCATCGGTCGCGCGCAGAAAAACGGGATCGTCGAAATAAATGCGATAGATCTCAGAAATTATGCTCACGACAGGCATGCTTCGGTGGACGATAAGCCTTATGGCGGCGGCCCCGGTATGCTGATGAGAGCAGATGTGCTTTTTGAAGCATTGTCTGATTTGAAAAAAGACGGTACAGTTGTGGTATTGACTTCACCGCGAGGTGAACAGTTCTCGCAGAGTGCCGCCGCAAAAATGGCAGCGATCGATCACTTGCTGATCGTTTGCGGTCATTACGAAGGGGTCGATGAACGAGTCATCGAACGCTTCGTGGATTGGGAACTCTCCATCGGAGATTTCGTCATGACCAATGGCAATATTGCCGCTATGGCCATGGTGGACGCGGCAGTGCGTTTGCTTCCGGGAGTCCTCGGCAAAGATGAGTCAAGTGCTGACGAATCTTTCTCAAACGGACTTCTTGAGTATCCGCAGTACACCCGTCCGGCAGAAATCGACGGAATGAAAGTTCCTGAAGTATTGCTCTCCGGAGATCACGCAAAGATTGCCGGATGGCGACTCGAAGAATCGCTGAAAATAACAGCGGCTCGACGGCCGGATTTATACAAAAAATATAAGAAATAATTTTTCAGGAGGATAAAAATGAGCACAGTCTTGGATAAGATCCGCAAGGAAAACGTCAGAACCGACTTGCCCGAATTCAACGTCGGTGACAGTATTAAGGTTTTCGTTAAAATCGTTGAAGGTACTACTGAACGCATCCAGCTTTTTGCCGGTACTGTTATCGCTATGCGCGGCAAAGATATGGAATCAACTTTCACTGTCCGCCGTGTTACTTTCGGTCAGGGCGTTGAACGCGTTTTCCCCTTCAACACTCCCATGATCCAGAAAATTGAAGTCGTCCGCAAAGGTAAAGTCCGCAGCTCCAAAATTTATTATCTGCGCGACAAAATCGGTAAAGACGCACGCGTTAAAGAACTCCGTACCCGCTGATTGCGCGGCATAAGGAATTCAGATCGTGTCTGTTGAGGGGTATTTACCCGTAGATCATCAACTCCTCGTCATGGAAAAAGAACTCCATGACGGGGGGTTTTCTTTTGTCGCCGGTGTCGATGAGGCGGGCAGGGGACCTTTGGCGGGGCCGGTGGTCGCTGCTGCGGTGATATTCACCGATATCAGCAAAGTCCCGCAGGTTTTTGATTCCAAGCAGTTATCGGAAAAGGCGCGCGCAGAACTGTTTGAAATGCTGACTCACAGCGACAGTGTCGTTTGGGCTTTTGAAGAAGTTGATAATGAAGAGATAGACCGTATAAATATTTTGCAGGCGACCCATCTTGCCATGCGCAATGCTGTTGCCAGATTGACGCAGAAACCGGACTTTGTACTCATTGACGGCAATCCGGTCAAATCAATGCCTTATCCCAATCTGAACGTCGTCAAAGGTGATGCAAAATGCGCCGCTGTATCTGCCGCCAGTATTATTGCCAAAGTTCACCGTGACCGCTTGATGTGCCGTTATGCTGAAATATATCCGGGATATGGTTTTGAGGTCCATAAAGGGTATGGAACTGCATCTCATATTAGAGCAATTGAAAAATTGGGCATAACTCCGATTCACCGCAAAACTTTTTCCCCCATAAAAGAGATGATTTCGCCGCTGGAGCAGGGTGAACTTTTTTGATACATACCGATATTTTTTGTAAATATATTTGCTTTTTTGTGTTTTCGGGTGTATGTTACATTTAAATTTTAAAAAAGGTTGATATATGATAGAAAAGATAAAATCAGGTGAAATCAAAATTGCCGTTATCGGACTCGGTTATGTCGGGTTGCCGCTGGCGGTTGAATTCGGCAAAAAATATGATGTGATCGGTTTTGATGTTAAAACTTCCCGCCTTGAAGCCTTGCGCAAATTTGAAGATGTTACTCTTGAAACTTCGACGGATGAATTGAAATCCGCCGGATTTTTAAGTTACTCAAATGATATTGAGGATTTATGCGACCGTGATATTTTTATTGTTACAGTGCCGACTCCGGTTGACCGTTACAACCGTCCCGACCTCACACCTTTGTACCGCGCCAGTGAAACGGTTGGCAGAGCTATGAAAAAAGGCTCGATAGTCATTTATGAATCAACTGTTTTTCCCGGCTGTACCGAAGATGAATGTGTGCCGATTCTGGAAAAATTCAGCACTTATAAATTCAACCATGACTTTTTCTGCGGTTACTCGCCGGAGAGGATCAATCCCGGCGACAAGGAACATTCTCTTACAAAAATTTTGAAAATAACTTCCGGCTCAACTCCGGAAACTGCAGATATTGTTGATGCATTGTACAACAGTATCCTGACTAACGGAACTCACCGCGCCGGTTCGATAAAAGTTGCTGAAGCGGCAAAAGTAATTGAAAACAGTCAGCGAGATCTCAATATTGCATTTGTCAATGAGCTTGCCAAAATATTTCATCTTATCGGTATTGATACCAAAGAGGTGCTTGCCGCGGCCGGAACCAAGTGGAACTTTCTGAAATTTCAGCCCGGTCTGGTTGGCGGTCATTGTATCGGAGTTGATCCGTATTATCTGACACACAAAGCGCAGGAATTGGGATATTTGCCCGAAGTGATACTCGCAGGACGCCGTATAAATGACGGTATGGGTAAATATATCGCCGCTGAAGTTGTCAAATTGCTGATTCAGAAAGATTGCAAGATAAAAGGAGCCAAAATTCTTCAGCTCGGAATTACATTCAAGGAAAATTGTCCGGATATCCGTAACAGCCGCGCGGTGGATGTGCTTGAGGGGTTGAATGAATTCGGCTGTGAAGTTGATGTTTTTGATCCGTGGGCAGATCCCGATGAGGTTAAAAAAGAGTATGGAGTTCATGCTGTTAAATTTGAAAAAGATCTTTTCAGTAATTTTTATGATGCGGTGATTCTGGCAGTCAGTCACAGGGAATTTGGCGATTTTGATATATCAAAGTACAAGAAAAGTAATGCAGTTGTTTATGATATCAAAGGTGTTTTGCCTGTAAATATCATTGATGGCAGACTTTAAAGGAGTTTTTTATGGTATCGAGTAAGGCAAGTTTGCAGCAGAAGTTGAAAAAACTGATATATAAATTCAATATTTACGGAGATTTCATCGTTGGAATTCCGTTCGGCAACGGTCATGTCAATGATACATTTCTGTTGAATTTTGACCAGGGCGGTGTTCGTTTGAATTATGTTCTGCAGAGAATCAACGGAGATGTTTTCAAAGAACCGGTCAAAGTTATGGAAAATGTTGACCGCGTTACTCAACACATTTTAACTAAAATCAAAAAAAGCCATTCTGAAACTCAGAAACGCACTATCCGGCTGTTGCGTACTCCGGATAATAAGCCGTATGCATTTGATGATGACGGCAATTGCTGGCGCGCGTATATTTATATTGAGCGTGCGCGTGCGTATGATGTTCTGGAATCTCCGGAACAGGCGTTCGGTATCGCCCATGCATTCGGGGAGTTTCAGCAGCAGCTTATTGATTTGCCGGGAGAAAGACTGCATGATACTATTCCCGACTTCCATAATACCCCAAAACGTATTGAACAATTGGAAGAGGCAATAAAAGCAGACGTGGCTGACAGAGTAAAAAATGCGCAGAAGGAGATTGATTTTGTCTTGAGCCGTGCCGAGGCTGCTGCTGCGCTTGTCAAGTTGAATCAATCCGGCGATATTCCTGAACGCATCACTCATAATGATACCAAGAGCAATAACATTCTGATAGATGACCTTACCGGCGAAGGAATTTGTGTTATCGACCTTGATACCGTGATGCCGGGATTGTCGTTGTATGACTTCGGTGATATGGTGCGTACATGTACCAGTCCGGCAGAGGAAGACGAAACGAATTTGAGCAAAGTTTTTATGCGTTTTGATATGTATGAAGCATTGTTTACGGGATTTTGCGAATCAGCGGGGGCGTTTATGACCGCGGCAGAGCGTGAAAACCTTGCCAATGCGGGAAAAATAATCACACTTGAAATCGGAACCCGTTTTCTTACCGACTATTTGAGTGGAGATACATATTTCAAGATCAAGCGCGCCAATCACAATCTGGAACGCTGCCGCTCACAATTCAAGCTTGTCAGTTCCATAGAGGAACAGATGAACGACATGATGAATCTTTTGAAGAAGTAAAAAAATGATATATTTTTCAGAATATTTTTATATGCAGGATTGTGTTAAATGACAATAAAAGATATTGCAGAATATTCTGGAATCAGTATCAGTATGGTTTTCTGTGAAGATTTGCGTCGTGATATTGGTTGGATATACCGGTTTGCATCATTGGCAGCCGTCAAAGCGCGCCGTATCTTGGAAAAATGGTTCATCATATACTGCCGGAGTTGATGTTTGCTCCTGATAATCCATTTTTTGCAGAATTGCTGGCAGAATAAATTTTTATTTTTTTTGTGTAAAAGAGGAAAATTTTTACCGGATTTTCATATAAAGACACTTGAAAAATATTTAAAATGTGGCATTGTAATAAAAGTACGGATTTGCATGATGCATTTCCGTTGAAAAATATTGAGGTTTTTACAGACAAAGAACGATAAGTAAAAAAAATGGCAAACTGATTGTAAACGTCCTAACTGAACTACCACTTCATCTTGACGTAATGCAACACACTTTTGAATCGGTGTGTCATGCTGTTTTGCATGGCACATTCCGGTTTTGTGTGTGTTGCAGCGCTGTGGTAGGCGTAGTTAGGGCACTTCCTCGGAATGTGCCTCTTTTTTTTGCTGCAAAACAGGAAAAGGAATTGCGATGATAGCTGATATTATCGGGTATGAAGGAGATAATGAAACCTTTATCTGGAAGCATCCGTGCGAAGATTTCAACAGCGGTACTCAGTTGATAGTACATGAATCACAGGAAGCTGTCTTTTTCATGAATGGTCAGGCGTTGGATTCATTCGGTCCCGGGCGTTACACATTGGAAACACAGAATATGCCGCTGGTTTCCAAATTTTTCAACCGTATTACCGGCGGGGCTTCACCTTTTCATTGTGAAGTTTACTTCATAAATAAGACGGAGCAAATGGCAATCAAATGGGGCACTGATACCAAAATGGAATATGTCGAACCGACATACGGTTTTCCGATCAAGCTTGGTGCCTGCGGAGAAATGAATCTGCGTATTGAAGACGGCAGAAAATTGCTTGTCAAAGTTGTTGGTACCGAAGAAGTGTTGTCCCAGCAGGATGTAATACAGAAATTCCGTTCATTTCTGATGTTGAAACTGAAACCGTATCTGGTGAAATTTATCCGTGAAAATGCGATAAATATTTTTCAAATCGATGAATATTTGCAGGTTATGTCAGATGCTATGAAAAATATTTTGAGCGGTGATTTTGCAGAATACGGCATTGCTTTGGAACATTTTTTTATCAATACGGTGATGAAACCGGAAAACGATCCGAATTATCTGCGTTTCAAGGATTTGCATTTTCGCCAATATGCTGATATCGCTGAAGCAAAACTTCAACAGCAGCTCGGCATTATCGAACAGCAAACCAAAGCCCAACAAATGGTCATTGAGGCGCAGGGACTGGCGCAGAAACGCAATATAGAGGGATATACTTATCAGCAGGAACGGCAATTCGATGTTGCAGAAGGTTTTGCGGCGAATGAAGGCGTCGGTCAGTTTGCCAATATGGGAATCGGTATGGGAATGATTGGAGCTGTCGGCGGTGCGGTCAGTGATAAAATGTCAGGAGTTATGCAGGGCGCTTTGAATACACAGAGTGCCGTTCCCTCATCCGGAATACAAAAATGTGCCAAATGCGGAGCTGAAATTTCAGCAAACGGCAAATTCTGTCCGGAATGCGGTGAAAAAGTGATGCCGCCGCTGGCTGAAAATGAAATGATTTGTCCCGGATGCGGAGCCAAGGTCGCCAAAGGAAAATTCTGTTTGGAATGTGGAGCGGCACTCGTTTTGAAATGCAAAAATTGCAGCAATGAACTTGCACCCGGCGCAAAATTCTGCCCCGAATGCGGAACAAAAATATAAGGAGGAAAGAGCATGAATAAAAATCAACTGCGCATATTAGCCGGTTCTCTTATCGGAATAGTTCTGCTGACGGTGTTGCTGTTTTTGCTGAAAGCGACGGCATTGGTCATAACTGCATATATTTTCGGATTATTGGCAATAGGGATATTTGCATTTTCGTTGTGGAAATTTACAGGTGCTGATGACGGTTTGTTTGTAACGAGGGCGGCATTTCCGCTGCTTACATTCCGTTATCTTGTCATAAATCTGATATGGAGTATCATTATTGTTACTCTTGCTCATTTTGCCGTCTGGCAGATGAAAAACGGCTGGTTTATTTTCGTGCATCTGTTTTTACTGGGGATAATCGGCTGGAAACTTCTGTCGGCAGATGCAGGTTCTGATAAAATTGAAAGAGTTGAAACAGAAGTTAAAGCAAAGGTCGCGGCATGGAAATCCATCGGGCTTGAAGTCAATATGCTGCTTTCAAGTGCAGACGGCGAACGCAAAAAGCAGATTTCAGAAATTTACGATGCGATCCGCTATGCTGACCCGATGAGCAATGAAAATCTGACGGATATTGAAAATGAAATTAAAGAAAATATTGCAGAACTTGCCTCTGCAGAAGGTGATATTTCATTGCTTTGTCAGAAAATCATACTGAAAATAAAACAACGGAATGAAATGTGTAAACTTTTAAAATAAAGGAAAGAAAAAATGGCTGAAGTTAATATTTATTGTCCGCATTGCAATAGAGAATTGTCTGTTGATGATTCATATATGGGGAATTTGGTATGTCCTTTGTGCAACGGTGAATTTTTGTTTGATGATCCTGATAAAGATGCAGTTCAAGCTCCTCCGCGTATTCGATTGAAAGAATCTGCAGTTTTAAAAAACAGTATTTTAAACAGCATTGAGGATACAAAAGAACAGAAGAAAAAAAGAAAATTAAGAATGAATCCTGTGGAAATCCGTAAATTACGAGAGCAGCTCGCTAAGGGTTTCAGTATGATTTCCGCGTGTAATTCTGTGTCTAAAATCAATATTTTTTCTGCGATTTTTGAAGGAATAGGCGACATTATTGGAGCGGTATTTGTATTGTACGCTAAAGCTCAAACAGAAAAACTCATGAAGAAGATGGTTCATCTTTTTCAGGCTGTAAAAGAGTTCGATAGCGATTATCTTGAAGATTTGGATATACTTGAGCGTTACGGCAAATCTGAAAAACAACTTGCAGCGGCATCGCATACACTTTTTTCTCCGATCATCAGTGGTGACGACGATGAAGAAATGGAGGTTAAGTATAAATTTTTTGATGATGACGAAGATGCTGTATTGATTTATTCTTATGAAGAGGTTACCAAATTATATCCATTTGAAGATCAGCTCTTTGTTTACCGTGCCGCATGGGATTATGTCCATGGCTGTATCTGCGCGGAACAGACTGAGGCTTTTTTCTTTAAAGATATTACTGACATATCAACAGAAACTGAATATAAAGCTGTTGAGAAGGAAGAAGTGGCTGAAGGTCTGACATGGATTCCATGGGTGGTTGCAGTTGGGTGTGCAAGCATAGGGGTTGGAATTGGCAGCTCTATAGGGGAGAGGGTAGCGGCATTTTTAGGGGTGCTGATAGGTGGAGTTTTGGGGGTTGTTGCAGGTTTTATTATTGGCAGTATAATACGCTCAATTATTTTGGCTCTCTGCAGTAAAAAATATGATGTAATGGTACGGGCATCTGAAACTTTTACTATTACTTCATCCAGCGGCAGAAGTATTTCATCAACTATTGTATGCGATGAATGGTTGGAAGCCAATAATGCATCTTATAACAGACGCTCAAATCCGGAAAAAATCATTCATGCAATACGCCGTATGATTGAAGAAAAGAAAGTGGCTGCCAATGAGTAAAATTCAATGTTCGACTTGCGGAGGTATGACCGAGGTCGGTGATTCGCTGAAAGGAACTTGTGAATATTGCGGTTGTGCAATCAGTTTGAAACGCATATCTTCTTTTAACGGAATTTCCGCTCCGGAAATTGCCAAAGTCAGAGTTTCTCTTGAGCAGAGTTCTGACGCAGAGGCTGAAAACAAAGATCTCGCATTGGCTCTCTGTTATCTGAAGGTCGGAAATTTTACCCTTGCCAAAAAGAAATTGATGCAGGTAATCGAAAATACTCCGGAATGTTGTGAGGGATATTACTATTATGCAGTCGCTTTGCTTAACGGCAGAGCGATCGGGACAATCACAATGAAAGAAGCCCGACAACTTGCGGAGTATTTGAAAACTGCGATGGCTCTGGATGAAAGTTTTGTTTTTCCGAAATTGCTTTATGCGCTTATCTGCCTTGAGTATTACGAAGCAAATGAACTGCTGCCGCCGGATGACGGCAATGCAATTTTGAACAGTATTGATTCCGAAGTCGATACACAGGAACTTGAGTTTTTCAAGGAATCTGTTAATACTGAATTTTTTTGATAATTGTGAATGATTTTTTTACGGGAAGAAGGAAAATTTTGAGGAAATTTTCCCCCTTTCCGCCCTGCATCAAATCATTTATTTTTTACATGTTCCAGTCTTGGAGAAATTTTTCTGCAATGAGTTTGTGAGTTTCGTCGGTCGGATGGCAGCCGTCTTTAGTGAGCAGAAATCCTTCATGTGTCGGATTTTTGCGCCATTCGCGGCGGTACAATGCGTCAAGTGCCACGAGATAGGAGTGCATTTCATCTGCCGCATCGCGTGCGGCCTGACAATAATTTAATGCTATTGTGCCGTATTTGGAAAATTTTTCATCGCTCTCAACTTCCGGAAAGGGGACTGTAACGGAGAATTTTTTTACCCCGTTCAATTTGGCAATGTGTATCATCCAGACAATGTTGGAACGGTATCCTTCCGGAGTCATAATGGGTTCATCGCCCCATTCGCGTCTGCCGATAACAGAATCATTGGCTCCGAAAAAAATCGATAGTGCATCGGGTTTGTGGGCGAGAACATCAGTTTTGAAGCGCATGAGAGCATTTGCTGTTTTTTCGCCGGGGACACCGGCGTTGATTATTTTATTATCGGGGAGCATTTGCTGCAATACTGAAACATATCCGTTGGCAGCGGCGGTGATGCTGTCGCCGAGGCAGACGAGAGTTTCACCTTTTTCGAGAAATTTTCCTTTGAAGTCAAGCATTTTTCTGTCCTTTCAGTTATTTAAAATAATGGGTATTTGTTCAATATTCACAAGAGAAGTTTCCACACTCACAGAAGATGGCGCATTGTCTGCTCCGTTCAAAGTGTAATCAATAAGATAACGCGCTGCAAGTTCGCCCTGACGGCGCGGATTCTGGTCAACATTGGCGATCGGCAGCGGAGAAACATTGCCGAATCCGGTAAGGGCGATTTTGCCCGGACAATCAATGCCGAGCCGCAAAGCTGCTGAATGGAGCAATGAGACGCTGCCGTCTGAATCTGCGGCAATCAGAGTTGTTTCGGGGTAGCGTTTCAGGTATGTTTCCAAAAAATATTTTGCATCGGCAGCAGATGATGGCGCGCTGTAAAAAGTCCGTTCCTCAAAATCTGCAATTCCGTTTTCGCTCATAACATGATGAAAGCCTTTGACTCGCGGAGTTTTCGGAGCATTGCTGTCGCTGAAAAATCGTTCAGAGCTGAAAAGCAGGATATTTTTATGTCCGCGCCGTATTATTTCGGACATCATTTGAATTCCCCCCTGATAATTGTCGCTGTTAATGATATGTACATCAGGATCATTATTGGGAATAGAACAGTCAACTGCAAAAAGTTTCATTCCGTCAGGAAGATGCGGAGTTCCGTATGTAACGCTTATAACACCTTTTATATTTGAATTTTTCAGGAGATTCAGGCGGTGTCCGAGTTCTGAAACCGATGGAGATTCAATAATGACATTGAAATTGCAGCGTACTGCCTCCGCATAAATCCCCTGCAGAACCTGCATGGTGTATGCCGAAAGCGGCGCGAGAAATGCCAGTGAACCGCGCGGGTACGATGAAATTTCGGCAACTCTGGTTCCTGCACCGCGGATGCCGCGAATGAGATATTTCTGTTCCACCAGCATTGAAACGATTTTGTTGATGGTCATTTTGTTGACAGAGAATTCCTCAGCGAGCGTGGTTTCGGACGGAAATTTGCTGTTTTCGGGGTAAAAACCGTTTTCCAGCCGTTTTTTCAGTTCTGCAAAAATTTTATCAGTTTTATTCATATAATTCTCCTGCGGAAATAATATAACACGGAAAGTGTATCAGTCAAGTTTTTTTGAAAAAAATTTTTAAATATGTTGATTTTTTACTTTTTCTACTGTATAATATAGATATCAACTTGAAAAAATTGTATCATACAAGAAAGGAATTTTATTATGCAATATTTGAAAATGTTCCCTTATCAGATCCGTGAAGCAATCGAAAAAAATACTCCTGTAGTATTTCCGCTCGGCGTTGTGGAATATCACGCAGAACATCTGCCGCTCGGCGTTGACTGTTTTACATGTATCAATGCAATCGAAAGAGTTGAAAAGCGTCATCCGGAAATCGTTGTTCTGCCGCCTTTTTATTACGGTGCGGCATCTCTTGCCGTTGCCGCTCCAGAAAAAAACGGTACCGTCCATGTCGATGCATTGAAAATCGTTCCCGTTGCAGAAGAAATTTTTAAAGGTCTGCTGCGTGTCGGTTTCCGCAATATTCATTGCTTTATCGCTCATCAAACCGAGGAGTTCCATCAGGGTATGCCGACTGACCTTGCATTCCGTCTTGCTGCGCGCCATACGATTTTTGACTGGGTCGAAAAGGAAAGCGGCGAGGGCTGGTGGGGAACTGAAAAATTCAGTGATTATTATTCCAATGCCAACAATCCCTTTAACTGGATACGGGTTCATACTTGCCGTGACAATGATATTACCGGCGAACACGCACGCCTTTTCCCCGGTGATCATGCAGGAAAACTGGAAACTTCTGAAACAATGGCGATTTATCCGGAACTGGTTGAACTTGACCGCATAGACGATACCATCTGGTTTGCCCGCGCCGGCAAAGAAGCAAATGCGGAATATGGCGATGCCGCCCTTGAAGCGGCGTCAAGAGATGTGGAGTTTACTCTTTTCGGCAAAAAATGAGGTTTGATATGAGTGAAAAAAATTACGATTTCAGAAAACGCCACTTTGAGTATCACAAGCCCGACCGCCGCGATTTTTCCCGCAAGGCATCAGCAAATGAGGTTATGCTCGATGAATCATGGGCGATCGGATGCAATGCCCCGTGTGATTCTATTTGTGGTATTGCGGTCAGGGATTTCCGGGATTATCTTGAAAAAAGCATGAATCTTTCTTTGCGTATTGTCAGAGAAAAAGGCGAAAAAGTTCTGTGGATCGGGGTCGATAAATCTGTTGAAAAAGGTTTTGTGCTGGATGTTCAGCAGGACAAAATTTCTCTTGTTTGTGCCGATGATCCGGTTTCATTCCGCGCTACGATTTATCTGGAAGATATGATGAATCTGGAAGAAGCTCCGGTTTTGACTTGCGGCAAATTCAATCGCACACCGATTTACCGTATCCGTCAGGTTCATTCAGGCAGCGGCATGGATGTTTTCACTGATGAAGAATTTCTGACTATGCTTCATGCCGGGTATAATGCAATCAGTGTATTTATGAGTGATTTTGACCGCAACCGTCTCGGTTATTACGATTACAATGATGTTATCAACCGCGGTTTGCGTTTCGGAATCAAAACCTATTCGCATAATTACATCCGCACTTTCGTTCATCCTGATGATGCTGATGCTCAGGTGAGATTTGATGCGGCATACGGTGAAGTTTTCCGTCGGTATCCCAATCTTGCCGGTATCGGTCTTTGCGGAGAAGCTCTTGAATTTCCCAGCAAAGATCCGCATACAACCGGAAAAAACTGGAAAGACAGCGTAATTGACGGGATTCCGGATACCCGTCCGAGCCCCGGCTGGTATCCCTGTTATGATTATCCCGCTTACATTCAGGGAATTGAAAAGGCTGTTCACAAGGCAAGTCCGAACGCAACAGTATCTTTCAGTACTTACAACTGGGGATATGAATCTTTTGATGTCCGCAAAAAATTCCTTGAAAATTTCCCGAAAAATGTTACTCTGTCAATAACTTATGATATTTTCACTCAACGCAGACTTGAAGGATATCATACTCCGGTCATGGATTATACGATTTCTGCTGAAGATCCGAGTTATTTCTTTACCAGCGAGGGCGGCGAAGCGCATAAACACGGGATCCCGATGGTTGCCAATGTCAATACCGCGGGTATCGCATGGGATTTCGGCTGTGTGCCTCTCGTTCCTGCACCGTATAAAATCCTCAAGCGTGACTTGCATTTGCGGAACGCCTATTTTGAATGGGGCTTGGACAATCATTATACCACTCATCATTTCGGTTACTGGAACAATGTAGCCGCTGATCTCGGTAAATGGACAGCATGGGAGGAATTTGAGCCTGATTATGAAGAATTGCTTTATAAAATCGCCGTTCGCGATTACGGAAAAAATGCCGCTCCGCATGTGATGAAAGCATGGAAACTCTGGAGTGATGCGATGAGTTTCTATACTGCCTCCAATGAGGATCAGTACGGCCCGTGGCGCGTCGGTGCTGCTTATCCGTTTGTTTTCCATCCCAATATTTCACGCACGATGGCAAACAAGGATATCAAATTCCCGACAGCTCCGCATGCGCATTTCGGATACGGCATTATCAAAACTTTCTATAATCCGTATGAAAATGTCAATCAGACTCCAGGATTTTTGCGTTATCCTGCTGAACTTCGTTCGCTGGCGAAAATGCTTGAACTCTGGAATGAGGGGCTTGCAGAAGCTGCTGAAGCTGTCGAGCTTGCTGATGAAAACAAAAAAGATGAGGCGCGCCGTCTGGAAGCCCTCGGACATTTCATCCGCAATTCGACCCGTACCACTATGAATATCAAAAAGTGGTGGCGCGCAAATATTGCCATGCTCAACTCTGAAACTTCCGAAGAAGCAGAAAAATATCTCGATACTCTGGAGGATATCGCTGCCAATGAAATTGAAAATGCATGCGATACCATTCCGGTCGTTGAGTTTGATTCGCGCCTCGGCTGGGAACCGTCCATGGAATATGTCTGTGATAAATGGCATTTGGAATGGAAGATCCGTCAGGTCAATTCAGCACTTGTTGAAATTGCTTCCTACCGCAGGATGTTGAATCTGCACAAAAACTGATTCCATGTGATATTGCGCCCGTTCTGTTTCAAGAGAGAACAGAACGGTTTTTTTTTTTGTTATGTACAATGTCCCTCAAACGGCGAAAAAAAATTGATTTTTTTCATTTTGAGATTTGTATTTTTCAAAAAATGATATATTTTGATTGACACAATATAATGTGGTTTTGCTTAAAAAATTCCACAATATATGGTAAGATTTCCGTAAAGTATTTATTTTCAACATTATACAATTTTTTAACAATCAAAATGACATGAAAGGGGTCAGAAATGTATTCGATATCTGAGGATATCTGGTCGCGCAAGTACCGCTATCAGGGAAGCGAAGAAGACGGCTTGCCGGCCGATGAGAGCATTGAAGCAACCATGAAACGAGTTGCCAAAGCAATTGCCGCCAGCGAAAGCAAAAAAGTTTTTTATCAGAAGAAATTTGAGGAAATCCTCTGCAATCTGGAATTTATCCCCGGCGGCCGAATCATTGCCAATGCCGGAACCAAACGCAGTGAAGTTACCATGTTCAACTGCTATGTGATGAACAAGATCAAGGACTCCATCGAAGGCATTTTTGATACTGTCAAAGATTCTGCCATGACCCAGAAACAGGGCGGCGGTGTCGGTTTTGACTTCTCAACCATCCGTCCCAAAGGCTGCAATATCCGCGGCTGCGAAGCTCAATCATCCGGTCCGATCAGTTTTATGCAGGTTCTTGATTCAACTTGCCGCACCATTATGAGTGCAGGACAGCGCCGCGGTGCGCAGATGGGTGTTATGCGTTGCGATCATCCTGATATTGAAGAGTTTATCGCTGCCAAGCGCAACAACAGCCAGCTGCAGATGTTCAATCTCTCTGTTGCAATTACCGAAGATTTTATTAAAGCTGTTCAGAATGATGCCGACTGGGATCTCAAGTTTGACGGTCAGGTAATGAAAACTGTCAAGGCAAAGAAACTCTGGGATACCATCATGCAGTCAACTTATGATTATGCTGAACCCGGATTCATTCTGATCGACCGCATCAATCAGATGAACAACCTTTATTACTGCGAAGAGATTTGCGCCACCAATCCCTGCGGCGAACAGCCGCTGCCTCCTTACGGTGCATGTCTGCTCGGTTCAGTCAACTTGACCAAGTTTGTCAAAAATCCCTTCACTCCCGAAGCTGAATTCAATTTTGAACGCATTGACGAAGTCGTTCCGCTGGCTGTCCGTATGCTTGACAATGTCATCAATCAGAGCAATTATCCTCTGCCCCAGCAGCGCAAAGAAGCCATGTCCAAACGCCGTATGGGTATCGGTATTACCGGTCTTGCTGATGCCTTTATTTTCATGGGTATCAAATACGGTTCTGCCGAATCAATTGAACTTGCCGGAAAGATCATGGAACGCATCACTTGCGCCGCTTACCGCGCCAGTATCGAGCTCGCTCAGGAAAAAGGCGCTTTTGAAATGCTCGACAAGGCTAAATACTGCGCCGGTAAATTCATTCAGTCCCTGCCGCAGGATATCCGCGACGGCATCATGAAGTACGGTATCCGTAACTCTCATTTGACTTCAATCGCTCCCACCGGTACAATCAGTTTGCTCGCCGGTAATGTTTCCAGCGGTCTGGAGCCGGTTTTTGCATTCACCTACACCCGCAAGATCCGCAATACCGATGAAAACGACGTTACTGAAGTCCGCATTGATGACGCCGCATACCGCAAATACTGCGAATTTGTCGGCAAGGAAAAAGTCGATCCCAAAGATCTGCCCGATTACTTTGTCCATTCCGGTACTGTTACTCCGGTCGAACATCTCGAAATTCAGGCAAAACTGCAGCAGTATGTTGACAGTTCCATTTCCAAAACTATCAACGTCCCCGGCGACTATCCCTTTGAAGACTTCAAGAATATTTACATGCTCGCGTATGAAAAAGGCTTGAAAGGTTGCACCACTTTCCGTCCCTCCGAACACATCACCGGCGTCCTCGTCCGCGATGAAGACAAAAAGAAAGAGGAGAAAAAAGAAGAAAAGAAACCCGCCGTCAGCCTCGCTGAAATGGATAAACGCCCCGAAGAACTCTCCGGTAATACTTACAAAATCAAAACTCCGCAGTCCCCTGATGCTTTCTACATCACTATCAATGATTTCCAGAAAGACGGTCAGTTCAGACCTTACGAGCTTTTCATCAATACCAAAAACCTTCAGCACTTCTCATGGATCGTTGCTATCAGCCGTTTGATTTCTGCGGTTTTCCGTAACGACCCGCGCCCGACATTCCTCGTCGATGAACTCAAGAGCGTTTACGATCCCAATGGCGGCTACTTCAAAAAAGGTAAATACATCCCCTCAATGGCTGCCGAAATCGGATATGTTATTGAAGAACACCTCTGCAAACTCGGTATCATTGACTGCAAAAAGACCAAAAAACCTGTCCCCGCAGCCGTTACCAGTCAGACCAAAGATGATAAAAACTCCGTCAATGACGGCAAAATGATTTGCCCCGTCTGTCATGAACGCGAACTCATCAATCAGGAAAACTGTATCAAATGTCTCGCTTGCGGTCACAGCAAGTGCGGATAATTGGTAGGTGATTGATTTTTTCGGGGAACGGAACGCCTACATGATCCAGATTTTCCAGCACCGAAATGCCCTCATTGGCAATGTAGAACCAGCAGGCCGCATCACGGCACAT
>JAZSRU010000159.1:0-17181 GCA_045538635.1 Victivallaceae bacterium | reverse complement strand
CGGCCGACGTCGCTGCTCGGCAGTTATCTGCCATCGCTCACTTCGCTTTCGCTCGTGAAACGCTCCTGTCCTCGCGGCGCTGACCGCGCTATTGTTACTCCGAGAGAGCCGAAAGATTTTTTTCTTTATCTTGCTTTCTTTTTTGCAAAAAAGAAAACAAGTAAAACAGCTTTCTTTGTTTTACTTTCTTTCACTGCGAAAGAAAGTAAACAACTTCCGATAATACACATTATCGGTATTTGTTGTATTATAATATAGCACATATTTTTCAAAATGCATATTTAAAATTGATAAAAAAGAGTTTTTTTTGTTTGAAAAAAAATTTTTTGAAATTATTTTATATGGAACTGTTTTTTTAAGGAGTATTTTATTATGGAACGCGAATCATTGAAATCAAGACTCGGATTTTTATTTTTGGCAGCAGGATGTGCTATCGGTTTGGGAAATGTATGGAGATTTCCATTTGTTACCGGAGAAAATGGCGGCGGTGCATTTGTATTGCTGTATTTTGTTTTTCTGGTGTTATTGGGAATACCTGCATTGACATTGGAATTGAGTTTGGGGCGTGCCTCAAGGCGTAATTATGTCGGTGCTTTTTCTGTACTTGCAAATTCAAAACCGAAAATCTGGCGTGTTTTTGCAACGATATTTTATACCGGTACATTGATTTTGATGATGTTTTATACATCAGTGACAGGTTGGCTGATTTATTATACGGCAAGTTATATTTCAGGTTCGATAAGTTCCTGCCATACTCCTGAAGCGATCGGAAGTTTTTTCAGTAATCTGCTGCAGAATCCGTGGCAGATGACATTTTATATGCTTTGCGGTGTAATTGTTGCAGGCATCATTTGCAGTATCGGTTTGCAGAAAGGTGTCGAGCGTATCGTCAAATGGATGATGGCATTGCTGTTTATTCTGTTGGGGGTGCTTTGTGTAAAGGGGCTGATGCTGCCGGGGGCAGGAGAGGGAATGAAATTTTATCTGCTGCCGGATTTCTCAAAATTCAATCCTGGTAATATAGGTTCTGTGATTTATGCTGCACTCGGACAGGCATTTTTTACCTTGAGTATCGGTATCGGCAGTATGGAAATTTTCGGCAGTTACATCAAAAAGGATCATACTCTTTTGAATGAAAGTCTGCTGATCGTAATTCTGGATACATTGATTGCATTATTTGCGGGAGTGCTGATTTTTTCGGTATGTTTTTCATACAAAGTTGATGTCAGCGGCGGCCCCGGATTGATTTTCATCAGTCTGCCCAATATTTTTAAAGACATGGCAGGCGGCAGAATTTGGGGTGCGATATTCTTTTTCTTCCTGACTTTGGCGGCGATGACAACTCTGATTGCGGTTTTTGAGGCGATGATTGCTTATCTGATGGATGAGTTCAAGTTCAAACGGTTTTCAGCTTCTATGGTAATTACGATGCTGGTCGGAGTTTTGTCGCTGCCGTGCGTGCTGGGCTTCAGCGTATGGAAAAATTTTCAGCCGCTCGGCAAAGGAAGCAACATCCTTGATTTTGAAGATTTCATCGTCAGTATGAATATGCTGCCGCTCGGCGCATTGATGGTCGTGATCTTCTGCTCATGGAAATTCGGCTGGGGCTGGAAAAATGCGATTGCTGAAGTCAATGAGGGGGCAGGTTTTAAAATGCCGCAATGGTGCGGTCATTATGTAAAATATATATTGCCGGCAATCATTATTGTTGTTTTTGTCATGGGATATTTTTCCATTTTCGGCAAATGATCAAAGCAGGGATTTTGAATGTGCTTTTATATATTGAACTGTGCCGTTGAATCCTTTTTGCTTCATTAATTTTGAAACGGCACGGTAGCCGCCGCCGTAAACGGGGTCGGGGTTGTTTTCCTTGCGTTTATTGAGGTGAGGACGCTGCATTGCGTTATTGAATGCGGCGGCGATTGTTTCTGCGAATCCTTCTTCAAGTTTCAAATCTTTGACAGTTCCGACATGGTGGCGCAGATAATCGTGTGCCAGTTCGTGAGCGAGCGCGTCATCCAGCAGATCGGCCGGAACATTGTCGAGAATCAGAATTTTGCATTTCTGGCGTTTCAGGGATTTGCTTTTCTTGCCGCGGAAATCAGTTCTTTCGGAAATTTCGTAAGAATAGCGCATCATGGCGAGCCGCTGTTGGCCTTCGCCGCGGTAAAGCTGGCTGCTCTGCTGTTCAAGTCTGTCAAGCGGCAGTATTTCAAGTTCGATGTGGTGAGTGTTGTCAAAGCCGAAAAGAGATTTGAGTTTCTGCCGTATGAAACGCACTCTTTTTCTGATTTCATCATGAGAGGAAACGGCTGTTTTGCTGCAATCTTTGCAAATATGCCTTGAATCCGGCAGCTGGCGTGTGCGGTATGGCAGATTGCAGAAATAACATTTCGGCAAATTCACGCATTGCGGACACAACATCATACTTTTGCCGTCCTGATTGACGATGATACGGATTTTCATTGACGGCTGGTCGCAGTTTTTGCAGCGGGAAACGGCTTCGAGGCATTTTTTTGAGCAGTAATGTTTTTTGAAAAAGATATACGAGCCGTTCAGGCACGGTTTGCGGCATTTGGCGCATTTGCTGACTGTCTTCTCAAAGCATTTTTGTGAACAGAAAACTTTGTTTTTGTCATTTTTCAAATATCTGCCGCGGATTTCTTTGCGGCAAACGGAGTAGTTTAATGCAAAAAGACTGAATGAGGTCAGCAGCGTTGCCGCAAGCAGAATGATTTTTGTTGTACCGTAATTCATAGAGTTATTTTTCCGCCAGTATTTTTCTTAAATATGCGAAAACAGCATTGCCGATTTGTATGTATCCCGACAGTGCCGGATGAACTGCATTGCAGGGGCTTGAAATCATTTCAGGATTGGCCTGATTGATATTTTCCGTTTCAAAGGGGTAATTGTTTTCACCGTCAACGGCAGTATGAACCGGGATGATGTCGATGTTGAGTTTGCCGGCAATATCAGCCAGTTTGCTATGGTAGAAAAAACAGTTTTGACGCCATTGCCATTTGTTGTAACTGCAGCTGTAACATTTGCCGAAAGAGGTCTGCGAATTGCTGCCGACCGGCGGCGTGCAGAATGCAATACGGACAGCCGGATTGGCGGCTCTGAAAATTTCAACCATCTGTTTCAGGTACGGAAGAATGTTGTTCTGCCATGAAAACTTCAAATCCTTGCGTGATTTGTCGCAGAAAACATCATTGATGCCGAGGTGAATGATGATAATGTCTGGCAGCTTGCCCTGATTGTATTTTTCACAATATCGCACAATGTCGAATTTGACATCGCCGTTGTCGGCAAAGAGAAAACGGCTGTTGCGTTCACGCGGATGTTTGGGATGCATACCGTCATTTTCATCGTTTTCATCAATGTTGTATTTAGTGAAAAAAGTTTTCCAGCCCCAGCCGCCGTATCCCTCATGGGCGACCCCGCCGGGAACGGGAATTTGGTAATTACCAGAATTTGACCCTATCATATTGAATGTGAGATTCGGCTCATTTTTCAGCAGTTCATAAATGCGTTCAGGGTACCCCTCTGCCGCAGTCAGACTGTCGCCGATGATCAGAATTCCGGCATTCCGCGGTTCAGTGAGTGCCGGAGCGACAGTGAGAATGGTTTCGGCTTGCGCGACTTGACCGAATTTGTCAAAAACAGTTATGACAAGCTCGTGGTCGCCGATATCCTTTTCTTCGGGGATGACACGGTAGCGTTCGGCATCCGTCCTGCCGATATTGCATGAAACGCAGAAAAAGTAATCTGCGCGATTGAGAACTGTAACGATGTTATTGAAATAGATATTACATTCTATTCCGGGTACGGCATAAATGTGTTTGGGCAGAAACATTTTTAAATCCGGCATTTTGAAAGCGGCAGAAAACCGTTTTATACGATTGAATAAATCCATAAAAAATCCTTGTGTTTTTGCTGATGGTAAATTGTGTTAAATGATTATTTTTAATGATGTTTATATTATAGCATCGGGTGGCAATTTTTTCCAGCGGCAAAAAAATTAAATGCGCAACTTTGTCGCAACTGTATGACAAAATGGCACAGGAACAGTAATAAATAATGTTTTCCGGGGAAATTTGTATGAAAATTTGACCTGAAAAGTAAATGTTTGTAAATTATGGCACGATAAATGCTTATACAGAAAGAAAAAACAAGGAGGCATTATATGAATATTGAAAAATTTACCAACAAAAGCAAAGAAGCTCTCATCATCGCACAGCAGACTGCACAGCAGAACGGCAATGCCGAAATCACTTCATTGCATTTGCTCAATGCTCTTTTGAAACAGAATGACGGTCTGATTCCGTCGCTGATTGAAAAAATGGGACTTTCCAAATCGATTTTTGAACGCGCGGTCGATGATGCCATCAATAAACTGCCGAAAGTTCAGGGCGCATCTGATTTGTATCAGTCGCGCGATTTCAATGCAGTACTGCAGAGTGCCATGCAGAAAGCATCAGCCATGCATGATGATTATGTCAGTGTGGAGCATCTTTTTCTCGCAATTCTGGAGAATGGCGGCAAGGCGGCGGAGATTTTACAGCAGAGCGGAATTGTTGCCGATAAAGTTCTGAATGCACTTCAGGGAATACGCGGTAATCAGCGAGTTGACAATCCCGACCCTGAAAATACTTTTGAGGCTCTCAATAAATATGCCAAAGATCTTACTTTGCTCGCCCGTCAGGATAAACTTGATCCGGTAATCGGACGCGATGAGGAAATCCGCCGTGTTATCCAAATCCTTTCGCGCCGTACAAAAAATAATCCTGTCCTTATCGGTGAACCCGGCGTCGGCAAAACCGCTATTGTCGAAGGACTTGCCCGCCGTGTGGTTCGCGGAGATGTTCCTGAATCGCTGAAAGACCGCCGCATTCTCGCTCTTGATATGGGTGCGTTGATCGCAGGTGCCAAATATCGCGGTGAATTTGAGGAGAGATTGAAAGCTGTTCTGAAAGAAGTTACATCTGCAGATGGGCAAATTATTCTGTTTATTGATGAATTGCATACTGTTGTCGGAGCCGGTGCGTCTGAAGGTTCAATGGATGCCGGAAATCTGTTGAAACCCATGCTCGCACGCGGAGAACTGCATTGTATTGGAGCGACAACTCTTGATGAGTATCGCAAATATATTGAAAAAGATGCAGCTTTGGAACGCCGTTTTCAGTCTGTTCTGGTCAATCCGCCGTCTGTTGAAGATACTATTTCAATTTTGCGCGGACTCAAGGAGCGTTATGAAATCCATCATGGCGTTAAAATCCGTGACGGCGCGCTGATCGCATCTGCTGTACTTTCAGATAAATATATTTCCGACCGTTTCCTGCCGGACAAAGCGATTGATTTGCTGGATGAGGCGGCTGCAGTTCTGCGTACAGAAATCGAAAGTTCACCCGTCGCACTGGACGAAAATGAACGCCGCGTGATGCAGCTTCAGATCGAAATCGCCGGCTTGAAAAAGGAAAAAGACAAACAGAGTATCAACCGTCGCGAAGCTCTGGAGGCTGAAGTCGCTTCTTTGCAGGAGGAGGGCAAAGCTCTCCGCAGCCGTTATGACAATGAAAAAAATGCCATTACCGATCTGCGCAATTTGCGGGAAGCTCTCGACACTGCACGGAATCAGCTTGAGCGCGCCGAGCGCAGTTATGATCTTGAGCGTTCCGCAGAGTTGAAGCACGGCATTATTCCCAAACTGGAAAAGCAGATCGCTGAAGCAGAGGCTGAAATCCGCGAAAATCAGGATAACCGTTTGCTGAAAGAAGAGGTCGATGAAGAGGATATCGCCGCCATCGTCAGCCGCTGGACACATATTCCGGTCAGTAAACTCATTCAGAGTGAAAAAGAAAGATTACTCGCTCTTGCCGATCATCTTCATTGCCGTGTCATCGGGCAGGATGAAGCGGTGCAGGCTGTTGCGGATGCCGTTTTGCGTGCGCGTGCGGGGTTGAAAGATCCGAAACGCCCGATTGCATCATTTATTTTTCTCGGTCCCACCGGCGTCGGTAAAACAGAACTTGCAAAAGCTCTGGCGGAAAATCTTTTTGATGATGAACGCGCCATGGTGCGGATTGATATGTCTGAATATATGGAAAAATTCAGCGTTTCCCGTCTGGTCGGTGCGCCTCCCGGATATGTCGGTTATGAAGAGGGCGGTCAGTTGACCGAAGCGGTGCGCAGACATCCTTATTCAGTAGTTCTTTTTGATGAGATCGAAAAGGCTCACAGCGATGTTTTCAATATTCTGCTGCAAGTTCTGGAAGACGGGATCGTTACAGATTCGCAGGGGCGTACCGTAAGTTTCAAAAATACGATTATTATCATGACCAGCAACCTCGGCAGTAGCCTTATTCTGGAAAATAAGGGCAATGCGGAGGAGCTGCGTGAAGATTTGCAGATTGAGCTGCGTCACCACTTCCGTCCTGAATTTCTGAATCGTGTTGATGAAACTCTGATATTTCATGCATTGAGCAAAAAAGATATTTTGAATATCGTTGATGTTCAATTGGCTCATTTTGCCAAGTTGCTGGCAGCCAATGAGATAGCATTAAGAGTGACTGATGCCGCCAAAAGTTATCTGGCAGATGCCGGTTTCGATCCGGCATTTGGTGCGCGTCCCTTGAAACGCACGATAATCAAGATGCTTGAAACTCCTGTTTCCCGCCTTATCATCAGCGGAAAACTGCATGCAGGACAGACTCTGGTGATCGACGCAGACGAAAAAGAAATTATTTTTAATTTTGAATAAATCGGCTGAATAAAAATTGAAAAATTATAAAAAGAGTGTATATTATTGAAATGACCGGAAAAAGAAAAACAGGAGTTAGTCATGGTTAAAAAAATTATTGATGCTTTCAGTAAAAAAGCAGAGAAAAAAGCTGCCGCAGAAAGCAAGGCACCTGCGAAAAAACGCGTCAAATTTGAGGTCGCGGCTGGTGTCGGCAAAACTGTCAGTATTGCCGGTTCTTTCAATGAATGGGATCCCAATGTCAAATACTTGCTTGATAAAGATAACAATGGAGTCTATTCCGGTTATCTGATGCTTGCCCCCGGAGTTTATGAATACAAATTCATCATCGACGGAGAATGGCGTCTGGATGACAGAAATCCCAATTTTTCACCCAATGATTTCGGGACATTGAACAGCGTGATTGTAGTAAAATAACGCGTTTGAAAAAAATTAACGGTGTTTGCATTTTTTCTGCAAACACCGTTTTTTTGTATCCATGATTTTCAAATCATCAGATTTCGTCGCGGTCGATAACCCATTTCTGGATTTTTTTCTGATATTCGGGGAAATCCGGAGAGGAAAGTTTTTCGACGAACAGATTGAAATAAACTTCGAGAGCGCGTTCAAGAACAACAAGACTCTGCATGCGTTCTTCAAATCTGCCTTCATCATCCTGAGCTTCGCCGTCGGGGAGATTCAGACTGCTGAATGAGAATTTGTCAGCATCAAAATTGCCGCTCCATATTTCATTGTTGCGGGTGATGGAAACTTTGGCTTTTTTGAGTTTTTTTCCGCTTAAAAGTGCGGCTTTGGCTTCGGCACTGCGCTGGGGGAAATCGCCTTTTTTGAGGACGGTTTCGCCTGCGCCCTGCGAGTCGGAGGCGTAGGCAAAAGTCAGCGGGCCCTCGAACATTGAATCAAATGTACCGAATTGTTCGTGAGTTACTTTGCCCTCTGTTTCGCTGTAAAACCACAGCCAGGTCAGGAAATCGCGTCCGATGCAGGGTTCATCTTCTTTGTTTTCTGCAAAGCTGATTTTCGGGAGAGCAGTTTCATTTGTTCCAAGTTTGGCGAGCATCATTCCCGGAGTCTGCTGGAGCGGTTCGATGGCGGTGGATTTGAGAAAATGTTCGATGAAAAGGTCGATTTGAGTTTCACTGGAAGCTCCGACGAACATCATTTTTTCAACCGGACTGATAACAATCGGTATGCCGCCGAGAGATGGCGGCATTTTCATAAGATATTTTTCGGTGATTTCTTCTTTGATGCTTTTTTTGACTTTGCGCGGGGCCCATTCCAGATTGTTAGCTTTGACATAAACATCTTCCTCCTGTTTGCAGAGGGCATTGAGGTAAGCGGTCGGGATTTTTCTGGATGCGTTGCGCAATGCGATATGATAAAATTCTCCGCGGTGAGCATTGTCTTCCTCAATGCGGTTGTCGAGCAGGTGGCGTCCGGAAACCCAGCCGATCTGGATTTCATCGGTGACAGTATCGAGTGAACCGGCGCGGCGCGAATTCAGACATTCAAGAAAATTGGTCGGCAGTTCGTTTTCAAATGTGAAAAATGTGGCATTTACAGAGCCGTGATCGAATGGCATAATAAAAATCTCCTTTTTTTTATATTTTTTTATGGCATTTGAAAATATAATGTGTTATATTTGATAGTCAAATTTTTACGGAGGTTTTTTTGAATAATTTTGATAAAATTCTGTCATACGGCGTACAAACGGCTTCACTTGATGAAGCGCAGATCGCCTATCTCCTTGCAGATGATGATATTGAGAATGACCGCAAGCTTTTTGCCGCCGCAAATGAGCTGAAATTGAAGAATATCGGCAATAAAGTCAGCTTGCGCGGTTTGATTGAAATCGGCAATGTATGCCGCAAAAACTGTTATTATTGCGGCATCCGCAGGGATAATTTCAAAACTGAACGGTTTGAACTCTCTCAAAATGAGATACTTGCCGATGCCCGGCTTGCATGGGAATTCAATTACGGTTCCATAGTCCTTCAGGGCGGCGAAATTCAGACGGAGAAGCATACTGCATTTATTGAAGATACGGTCAGAAAAATCAAGGAGTTGTCAAACAATGAGCTTGGCATAACTCTTTCGCTCGGCGAACAATCGCTTGAAACTTACAGACGCTGGTTCAATGCCGGAGCGCACCGTTATCTGCTCCGTATTGAAACTTCTGACAGAAGTATTTACAGCAGACTGCATCCGGCGGATCACTTGTTCAGTGAGCGTTTGCAATCTTTGTATGATTTGCGTGAAGCCGGTTTTCAGCTCGGCAGCGGAATCATGTTCGGATTTGAAGGGCAGACTGCGCCTGACATGGCGCGTGATTTGCTTTTTCTCAAAAAACTTGATGTAGATATGGTCGGCATGGGGCCTTATTCGGTTCACCGCGATACGCCGATGGGGGCGGCTCATCCGGCGCAGAATGATGCTGAAATGCTGCGGCTCGGCTGTAAAATGATTGCTCTTTTGCGTATTCTCATGCCGGATATAAATATTGCTTCGACAACAGTTCTCCAGGCACTTGCTCCGGACGGCAGGGAACAGGGACTTCTCGCCGGTGCCAATGTTATCATGCCCAATGTCAGTGAAGTCCGTTTCCGCAAGGCGTATCAGCTTTATGACAACAAGCCCGGCATAGACGAAAATGCTGATTCCACCCGTAATGCACTTGAGGAAAGTCTGTTCAAAATCGGTCTGGTTCCGGCTTATAATGAATGGGGCGATTCCAAACATTTTTATAAACGCAAATGAAAAAATGCTATACAAATGTCAGATTGATTGACGGCAGAAATTTTTGCGGAGAGCAGAAAAATATTGTCGTTGAGGATGATATTATAGTTGATTTCTGTAATGCAGTGCCGCCTGATATGGAGATTATTGATGGGGAAAACAGATATCTTTCGCCATCGTGGATCGATGTGCATGGACACTCGGATATGGCGGTTTTTGAACTTGCAGACGGCGGCACGCGCAGGGCAGGGGGATTCGGAGTGGAAATTGCAGGGAATTGCGGTTTATCTCCGTTTCCTGTAACAGATTTCAACCGGGATAATCTGGTAAAAGTTTATGAGCGTTACAAACAGCCGCTTTCCTGGAGGAGTTTTGCTGAATATCATTTTGAACTGCACCGGAAAATGCGGGCTTTTGAACTTTTTTCTTTTTGCGGTCATAATACACTGCACAGTGCGGTTCTGGGGTATGATGAGAAAATACCGTCATCGGACGAATTGAAGAAAATGGTTTCGCTTCTGGCTGAAACTTTGGAGCAGGGGGCGTTGGGTTTGTCGCTGGGACTGCTTTATTCCCCCGGGCGTTTTGCGCCGCAGGAGGAGTTGAATGCGCTTTTCAGATGTTGTGCGGAGCATAACAAATTGGTTTGTGCGCATTTGCGGAGTGAGGGGGATTTTCTGTTGGAAAGCATTACGGAAATGTTTGAAATCTGCCGCAATAATGGATTGCATGACTTTCATATAAGTCATTTAAAAACTGCAAAATCACAGAATTTTCATAAAATTGATGCACTTTTTGATTTGCTCGATCGCGCGGAAAAAGATTACGGTGTGAATGTTACTTTTGACCGCTATCCGTTTACTCAATCCATGACGCAGTTGAGTGTGATCGGACCGGAAAAATATCTTGCTGTACCTGACAGGGTGATAATGGAACGATTGAAAAATCCTGCGGAAAAGGATGAATTTCTGAAATATCTTCTTGAGTTGCCTGTTGAAAAATGGCAGAAAACCGTACTTGCCAAATGCCGCATTGAAAAGTATAAAAAATTCTGCGGGATGACTTTTGCGGAAATCGGAGAAAAAAATTGCATATCTCCTGCTGAAATCGCTTTGGAGATGATTGCAGAGGATTCGGTTGGAACTTGTGCCGCTTTTGATACATTATCAGAAAATAATATGCTGCGGATAATCAGCGACAGACGCTGTTTCTGCGGTTCGGATGAAACTGCTGTGCCGTTGAATGGTGATTGGGTGCTGCCGCGCAATCAGTTGTCAGGTGTGCGTACCATGGAATTGCAGCTTCAAAACGGTGTGCCGCTTTCTGAAATTATTGCCAAATTGACATGGCGCGCCGCAGAATGCTTCAAGCTGCCTGTCAAATCTGAACTCAGCATTGGAGCAAAGGCGGATTTTACTTTGTTTATATAAAAAATCCCGCCGGAGCGGGATTTTTCGCAGCTGTTTTTATTTTTGTTTGTAGGATTTGACAATGGCATAGGTGCCCATTACAATGAGAATAACGAATGTCAGAATGCAGCCGCAGGTGAGCATCCATCTGGTAATAGCATCAATAATCATGTTTACCTCTGAAAATAATGATACATTTCTCCCGCGGTGAAAAGTACGGGAAAAATCATTAAAAATTTTGATGTGAGCAGTTCCGGCCGGGTGCAGTTGAAAAAAGGCCGGAACTCCGATACTTAAATCATATAAGGACCGGCACGCAGAGGTAATGAAAATTTTAAAAAACGGTGAAATATTGTTTTTCCTCCGTCAAAGCAATATTGTGTTTTTTTCTGTGGTAAAATTGCGATGACGGAACTTTTGCAAATAATACTTTCATTGGCAAAGGGAGATGATGTTCCGGCAGGGACTTTGCGGTTTCTCCGGAGCAATGTGTTTTGGGGTGAGTTTGTCTGACTGCTGAAAAGTATTGCAGCGGTATTTTGTTCATGGCTGATATTGCCGGGAATGGCGGATTTTGAAGCTTGTCTGGTATCCGCAGTATTGCCGGAGAAGAATGCAGCAGCTCCGAGCAATATGAATACGGCGGCAAAAAATGTTGTTTTTACCGAAAAAAATGTTTTAAATTTTTCTTTTACTTTGAACAAAATCGCTATTCTCCCTGAAAAATTACATTTCATGTACTATAGCATATGAAAATAAAAAAGCAAGAGAATATATGTAATAAGTATATCGTTTGGGAAAATGTGCGGCAGAGAATATTTGCCGGAAATAATATTTGCATTTGTACAAGTTGATAGTATATTACTGCATATTTTGATTGCAGAATTTTATATCCCGAAGGTCAGGAAGCGTATCGTGATATTTTTTATGAGCATATATCAGCATGAAAAATTTAAAAAATTCGCCTCGGATAAACTGGCAATGACCGGTTTGTTCATGGTGATTTTTCTGCTTTTTATGGCAATGTTTGCTCCATTTATCGCCAATGGTATCCCTTTGGCAGTATTGGATGCGGAAAAAAATATTACTTTCCCTTTCTGGCGGACATTTTTTGCTCCTGACAGTTCAGAATATCTGATAGAACAGTTTTTCAACTATAGCGTACTGCTGATTTTCTGGCTGCTGACAAGTTGTATGATCCCCCGCAGATTTCCTGCAATCCGTAAAATTGTACGACTTGCCGGAGCTTTGGCTCTGCTCGTACCGTTTTTTGCCGTATCGCGCAGAATCGACAAAACAGATTACCGCGCGCTATATGCCGGAAAAAACGATTGCAAAGTATTTTTCGCCCCGATCCCATACGGCCCTTATGAACAGTGCGGCTCCCCGTGTGAACCCCCGTCAAAAAAACATATTCTCGGTACTGATGATATCGGCAGATCAGTCGGGGCGCGATTAGTTTACGGAGCGAGAATTTCGCTGGCAGTCGGGATTTTTGCGACAGCGATAAGCCTTGTGATCGGCTGTTTTGTCGGAATGTTTACCGGATATTTCAAAGGTGTTACCGATCTTGTCTGTATGCGGCTGATTGAAATTTTGAACTGTTTTCCGACATTTCTGCTGCTTCTGATATTGATGGCGCTTTTGAAGGACCGGAAATTTGAACAATCCGTCCTGATAATCATTGCCGTACTCGGATTTACTTCCTGGATCGGACTTGCGCTGCTGGTTCGCGGAGAAACGCTCCGGCAGTCATCTTTTGCCTATATTACAAGCTGCAAAGCGATGGGATTGCCGCTGTACCGGACATTTATTTTTCATCTTTTGCCGAATATTTCAAGTGTGATTTTCATCAGTTTCACATTCGGGATTGCAGGGGCGATACTGGCGGAAAGTTCATTGAGCTTTCTCGGATTCGGAGTTCAAGCTCCGACTGCGAGCTGGGGCGGATTGCTGCGGCAGTCATTTGAAGACCCGCTGCACTATTGGCATCTGACATTTTTTCCGGGGCTGGCACTTTTTATCGCGGTATGCGGATTTAATTTCATGGGAGAAGGCTTGCGCAAGGCGCTTTCCGAGCGTTAAAATTTATCAGTGAGCGGAAAAAAGATATCTGGTGGAATTGATTTTATATTACGGGTCATAACATTTTCGCCGTGCCAGCACAAAGGCTCACGATTTTCAGAAACAAGCTGCCAGCCGTTACACTTCAAAATATCAATACCGGAAAAGTTGCTGCTCAAAAATGCACTTCCGATACCTCTGGTCAAATTTGCAGCATCTCCGTTCAAAGTACAGAATTCCGCAAGCACACCCTCAAAAGATACCGCATAACCATTGTCATCAACATACCAGTCAAAAAATGTTTCGCGGAAAATCCTGTTCCAGCCGTGAAAGGCATTATCTTCTGTGCGTATGACTTTGCCGCAGAAATCAGGTATCTGCCGGTAACAATCAATGATGAATTTGCGTTCATCGGCATTCAAGTCAGCACCTTTTTTTCCTTTCAGAGGAGAGAAAGATTTATTCGCAAGTTCAACAGACTTAACATGATAAATATTCCAGCCGCACGATTCGTAAACATGATAAAAAGAGGTGTAGAGAGGCAATACATCGAATCCGTTGTTTTGCGCCCAATCAGCTGCATTGCTGCACAATTTGGCAGCGATACCGCGCTTTCTGTATTCCGGAGCAGTTCCGACCGAAGCAATACCTGCCATGCGGATAATGCCGCCTTTGCCGTCAGAAACATCAAACGGCATGATTCCGACGTGTCCGACGATTTCATCATTTTCGTTAAGAGCAGCAAAAGATATTTCACGAAAAGGAAATCTGTTTCCGAACTGCGCCTGAAACATCTGCCATTCTTCAAAACAGCGGGCGAGCATCGGCACAGATTTACGCTGCAGTTCAGAATCCTCACCGGCAAAAACAAATTCAATCTTATTCATAACAATTCCTTTTTTAATAATATAATGCAATATATAATAATTTCAAGTATATTTAAAAATCCGCAGTCAACTATCACAGATTCAGCCCAAACAGAAAATCAAAATATAGACTTTATGCAATAAAACTCTCATCATTATTTGCCACAGCAGCTCATACATAAGATATAAATAAGTACACTTTTCTTTTTGGAAAAGGAGAGCGGAAAATTTTTACTTTCTAACAGGAAAGTAAAATAATACAGCTTTCTTTGTTTTACTTTCTTTCACTGGGAAAGAAAGTAAAGAAAAAAGTTTTTCCTCCCCTGAAACAATTTCCATATATTTATCAACTATTTGACAATACCTTTGTGGAAAAAAAATTATTTCATGCTATATTATGAAAAGATTTTTAACAAAAGGAGTTTTTTATGGCAAAGTATCAGCATATTACGGTGCCTGCCGGTGAAAAAATCACCATGGGCAAAGACGGCAAATTGATTGTTCCTGACAATCCCATTATCGGCTTTATCGAAGGTGACGGCATTGGTCCGGACATTACCAAAGCTTCCATGCTCATCTGGAATGAAGCAGTAAGAATTGCTTACAACGGCAAGAAAAAAATCGAATGGATGGAACTCTATGCCGGTGAAAAAGCAAACAAAGTTTACGGCGAAAATACTTGGCTCCCCCAGGAAACATGCGATGCAATCAATGAATATCTCGTTGCCATCAAAGGACCTCTCACCACTCCCATCGGCGGCGGTATCCGTTCAATCAATGTAACTCTGCGCCAGACACTCGACCTTTATGTCTGTCTGCGTCCGGTCAAATATTTCCAGGGAGTTCCTTCTCCGGTCAAACGCCCCGAAGATACCGATATGGTTGTTTTCCGTGAAAACACCGAAGATATTTATGCCGGTATTGAATGGATGTCCGGCACTCCCGAAGCTCAGAAAGTCATCGACTTCCTCCAGAATGAAATGGGCGTCAAAAAAATCCGTTTCCCCGAATCTTCATCCATCGGCGTCAAACCTGTTTCCAAAGACGGCAGTGAGCGCCTTATCCGCGCCGCTATCGAATATGCCATTGCCAATAAACGCCGCAGCGTTACTCTCGTTCACAAAGGCAACATTATGAAATTCACCGAAGGCGGATTCAAAAACTGGGGTTATGAACTTGCCAAACGCGAATACGGCGATATCTGCGTTTCATACGATGAATGCGGCGGCGTTGCTCCCGAAGGCAAAATCCTCATCAAAGATTGCATCTGCGATGCATTTTTGCAGCAGATTCTCACCCGTCCTGCAGAATATGATGTCATTGCCACTCTCAATTTGAACGGCGACTATGTTTCCGATGCTCTCGCCGCCTGCGTCGGCGGTATCGGTATCGCTCCCGGTGCTAATATCAACTACATTACCGGTCATGCACTCTTTGAAGCAACTCACGGTACTGCCCCCAAATATGCCGGCATGGACAAAGTCAATCCCTGCAGTCTTGCCCTCTCCGGTGAAATGCTGCTCCGCCATATCGGTTTCAATGAAGCTGCTGATCTCGTCATTTCAGCTATCGAAAAAGCCATCAGCTCCAAAGTCGTTACCTATGATTTTGCCCGCCTGATGGAAGGCGCAACCGAAGTCGGCTGTATGGAATTTGCCCGCAATGTAGTCAAAAACATGCAGTAATCATGAACTTTGAAGTTCGCATTATCAAATACTCTCCGGCCTCCGCGCTGGAGCGTATTTATCGTTCAGTCGGGTGGTATGATGAATCTTTTTCACCCGGCGCTTTGGAAAAAATCTGCTCAAACTCGACTCTTTTTGCTGCCGCATTTGTCAATGAAGAGATTGTCGGGATAGGCAGACTTATTTCCGATGGTGTTTCAGACGGCTGTATTCAGGATGTTGCCGTCATTCCGGATTTTCAGGGGCATGGCATCGGCAGGGCAATCGTAAAACTACTGGTCGATGAAGCATTGAAACTCGGCATTGACTGGATACAACTCATCGCCACTCCCGGCAATGAAAAATTTTACGAATCCCTCGGATTCAAAACAATGCCCGCCCATACCCCGATGAAATATGAGCTTTGACCTTTATTCCGGTTCGCAGATCATACTTTATTCTTTAAATCTTCTTTCCATCTCTTGAAAAACTGCATTTACAGGCTATATTATTAAATATACTGTTTGTAATTTAAACTTTTTCCAAGGAGATTTATCATGTCAGGTCACAGTAAATGGGCAAACATCAAACATCAGAAAGAAGCCGCAGACAGAAAAAAAGGTAAAATCTTTTCTGCTCTCGCTAAAGAAATCATGGTCGCTGCTAAAACCGGCGGCGCAGACCCCAACTCCAACGCTAAACTCCGCGCAGCTCTCACCGCTTCACGCGCTGCTAATATGCCCAACGCAAACATTGAACGCGCTATCAAAAAAGGCCTCGGCGAACTCGGCGATGCCGTCTTCAAAGAACTCCTCTATGAAGGCTACGGCGCAGGCGGCGTAGGTATCCTCGTTGACTGCCTCACCGATAACGCAAACCGCTCCGGCAGCGAAGTCCGTTCAACTTTTGACCGCAACTGCGGCAACCTCGGCAGGTCCGGGTCCGTTTCTCGGCTCTTCAGCCGCCAGACCCAATTCGTTATCACCGGCGAAAACGCTGACGAAGATAAACTCATGGACCTCGTCCTTGACGCCGGCGCAGAAGACCTCATCGTCGAAGACGGCGTTGCAGAAATCTGGGGCGACCCCTCCGCTTTTGAAGACATTGCCAACGCTCTCGAAGCCGCAGGTATCAAGTCCGAAGAAGCCGGCGTCGTCCGCCGCCCCCTCACCACCGTCAATATCACCGACGTCGATACCGCTAAACAGGTCCTCCGTCTCATCGAAAGACTCGAAGACCTCGATGACGTTCAGTCCGTTACCGCAAACTTCGAAATCGACGACTCCATCGCCGAAGCTCTCGAAGACTGATGTTTTTTTTAAGGGGGAGGGAAAAACTTTTTTCTTGATTAAAAGAAAAAAGATTTTTCCCTCCCCCTTAACCCCCACCCTTTTCAAAAAAGAAAAGAGTACCATAATATTATTATACTGACTTTTCCGTGTTTTGCAAGCATTAATTATTGGCATTAATTGCTGTTACTTTTTGCATATGCGATAGTAAACAAAAAGGCGGGTTCCGCCGTCGCCAAAGGCTATGGCGGGACAAGGAAACGCCCACCTTTTCTAAAAAGAAAAGTGTACTTCGGAGATATATAATGAAATTATTAAAACGCCTTTAATGTTTGCATCTGCAAAAAATTAAAGGCGTTTTTTACATAAGAGTTTTTTGAAAATGATGAGAGG
>JAZSRU010000186.1:0-2367 GCA_045538635.1 Victivallaceae bacterium | reverse complement strand
GCGGCGATGACTTCGACCAGGCTATCATCGATTACCTCGCTGATGAATTCCAGAAAGAAAACGGAGTCGATCTCCGCAAAGATACTCAGGCTCTCCAACGCCTCAAAGAAGCTGCTGAAAAAGCCAAATGCGAACTCTCTTCCAGCATGAGCACCGATATCAACCTGCCCTTCATCACCATGAATCAGGACGGTCCCGTTCACATGAACATCACTCTGACCCGCGCTCAGCTCGAAAAACTCGTTGACGGTCTGCTCGCCCGTACCCGCATCCCCTGCGACAACTGTCTCAAAGATGCCGGTGTTTCCGCTTCAGCTATCAAGGAAGTCATCATGGTTGGCGGTATGACCCGTATGCCCAAAGTTCAGGAAACTGCCAAAGCAATTTTCAATAAAGAACCTCACAAGGGCGTCAATCCCGATGAAGTCGTTGCTTCCGGTGCTGCAATTCAGGGCGGTGTTCTCGGCGGTCAGGTCGAAGATGTTCTCCTCCTCGATGTTACTCCGCTTTCACTCGGTATCGAAACCATGGGCGGCATCTTTACTCGCCTCATCGAACGCAATACCACTATCCCCACCAAAAAGAGTGAAGTTTTCAGTACTGCCAGTGACAATCAGCCCGCAGTTGATGTTCATGTCCTCCAGGGCGAACGCGAATTTGCACGCGACAACAAAACCATCGGACGCTTCAAACTCGACGGTATTGCTCCCGCTCCCCGCGGTGTTCCCCAGATCGAAGTTACTTTCGACATTGACGCTAACGGTATTCTTCATGTTACTGCCAAAGATCTCGGCACCGGCAAGGAACAGAACATCACCATTACCGCTTCAAGCGGTCTGACCGATGCTGAAATTGAAAAAATGGTCAACGAAGCAAAATCACATGCCGAAGATGACAAAGCCGCCAAAGAAAAAATCGAAATCAAAAATAAAGCCGATTCAATGGTCTATCAGACCGAAAAACAGCTCAAAGAGCACGGTGATAAACTTCCGCCCGAAGTCAAACAGCCCGTCGAAGACGGAATCGCCAAACTCAAAAAAGCTATCGAAGCTGACGATACTGAAACCATGAAAACTGTCATGGCTGAAATCGAACAGCACCTCATGAAATTCGGCGAACAGATCTATCAGCAGGCTCAGGCTCAGCAGCAGGCAAATCCCAATGCTTCCGCCGCCGATCCTAACGCCGGCAAGAAAAATGACGACGGTGTTGTTGACGCCGAAGTTGTTGATTGAGTTTGATACTGCAAGGGGAAGGGCAAAAACTTTTTGTAAAAAGTTTCTTTCCCTTCCTTGAGATAACTGAAAAAAATTAACCAACCTTAACATAAACCAACAAAAAGGAGAAATCCAAAATGGCATGCCCCATTAAACCCCTCGGCGACAGAGTCGTCCTCGAAATCTGCGAAAAAGCTGAACAGATGAAAGGTGGAATCCTTATTCCCGATTCTGCAAAAGAAAAACCCCAGGAATACAAAGTTATCGCCCTCGGCACCGGCAAAACCGATGACAACGGCAAAAAAGTTCCCTTTGATGTCGCTGTCGGTGATATCGTTCTCACCTCCCGTTACGGCGGTTCAGAAGTCAAACTCGAAGGCAAAGAATACAAAATCGTCAACTGCGATGACATTCTCGCTATTGTCGGCTAACTTATAAAAATACAGGATAATTATTACTATGGCTAAACAACTCGTTTTTTCAGAAGAAGCACGCCGCAACATTCTCGACGGCGTTACCGTTCTCGCTAAAGCTGTCAAAGCTACCCTCGGTCCCAAAGGCCGCAATGTCGTAATCGACAAAAAATTCGGCGCTCCCGTCGTCACCAAAGACGGCGTTTCCGTCGCTAAAGAAATCGAACTTCAGGATGCTTATGCCAATATGGGCGCTCAGATGGTCAAAGAAGCCGCTTCCAAAACCAATGATGTCGCCGGTGACGGTACTACTACTGCTACCGTTCTCGCAGAAGCCATCTACCGCGAAGGTCTCAAAAACGTTACCGCAGGCGCAAACCCCATGGAACTCAAACGCGGTATCGACAAAGCTGTTGAAGCTGTTGTCGCTGAAATCGGCAATATGAGCAAATCCGTCAGCGATCAGATCGCTCAGGTCGCTACCATTTCCGCCAACGGCGATGCCACCATCGGTAACATCATCGCTGAAGCTATGGATAAAGTCGGTCAGGAAGGCACCATCACCGTCGAAGAAGCAAAAACCCTCGAAACCACTCTCAATGTCGTCGAAGGTATGCAGTTCGACAAAGGTTACCTCTCTCCCTACTTCGCAACTAACACCGAATCAATGGAAGCCGTTCTCAATGACTGCTACATCCTCATCAACGAAAAGAAGATCAGCAACCTCAACGATATGC
>JAZSRU010000167.1:0-21203 GCA_045538635.1 Victivallaceae bacterium | reverse complement strand
CAAGTTTCTTTTCCTCGCCCCCGAACCCCCACTCCTTTTTACAAAAACTTTTATATATTTATTTATTTTTGCATTATCGTATAATATAACAGAAAAAGGGATTTTTTCAAATTAAAATTCCTTAAACTCTCCCAAATTCCTTATTCTGCAAATTCATTCAAAACATAGAATTTCAGTCTGTTTCCGCCGGCTTGTGCCAATTTGGCATAATAACTGTAACTCTGCGATGCCGCCGGAATAAAAAACGGTATTGCCCGATGTACCTGCCCTTTACTGCTGTCCGTCAAATCACGGTTGAAAAATGCATTCAAAAGATAACATTCATCTTTTTCAAAAAGCATCCGCCGTATCGCCAGATACTGTTCTTTCGGCATAAACACAAAAAATACCAGCAAAGACGGATTTTTGCGCCATGACTGCGCCGAAAGCGGCACAACAGGATAAACTGACATGCCGTAATTATTGCTCAACGGATAAAATGATAACATTTTGCCCGGGTTGAGAGTTTTCTCCGAAGCATCCTCCGCAAGAGCTGAAATCACACCCTTTTGCGGTGAAATAAATCCCGCCATTGTCAATTCATTCTGCGATCTTTTTGCCAGATTCAATGCACTTTCTCCGTAATTGACAAAAATCGGATAGGTATCTCCCGCCGGATAAATCACATAACAGTCGTCCGGCGTATTTTTCTCGATTTGAGTTACAAAATACCGCCAGTCAGGCGGCGAAATACGCTCAATATCAGATTGCATAAAAATAAGAGGCAAACATAGTGCGATCATTGATCCAAGTTCAATATATCTGTACTTCCGAAACCTCGCTCCAATGATTTCAATTCCCCTTGCCGCACAAAAAAGCACCACCGCTATCATCGGCACATAAACCCGCTCCGGTCCGCATTTGGTCACGAGCATCGAAAGAAAAGTCAAAATTACAAATACCAAACCGAAACGCACGATTTTATCTTTCGGGCGCAAAATCAACGCGACAACAATAAATACCAGCGGCGAACTCAATCCCAAATCATAAATCAAATGTCCCGAACTCTGCAAAAATTGCATAACAGAAGTGATTTCTGTCCCGAACTGTTGAGCTTTTGTAATTTTTTCCCAATTAAATCCCAGCCACAATGCGGCAACGATACAGAAATCCGCACCGGCAGCAAAGAGAAACAAATTCTTTTTAAGCTCATTTTTCCAATCTCTCCAATTAAAAAATGAACCAAGATACGCGCCCCCTGCCGCACAGATAAAAATCAATCCGGAATAAACCGTAAACAATGCCGCCGCCGCAGTTAAAAATATTCCGACTGCTTTGCCCAGTGCCGCTTTCCGGTCATAACTGAACAACAGAAAAATCAATACAAAAACGAAGAAAGCCTGCATAGAATATCCGCGTGCCGTATTGGAATAATGCACCAGATACGGTGAAAAAGATATCAATGCCATTAACGCAATTTTCGCATATTTGGAACGGAAAAATTTTCCTGCCGCCAGCCACGCTGCCGCCATAAGCGCGATACCGGAAAGGAATGCACTCAGCCGCAGCACCCAATTCTCATATCCGGCAAAACCGCACAAAGTTTTCGCCAGCAAAGTATGCAAAGAATGATTATTCGGAGTTTCGAGATTGGTAAAAATTTCAGCAAAGCCATATTTGAAATAATGCTGCATTGTCCAGATTTCATCATATTCGAGCGACCTTATATTCAAATCAATCACCCGGAGAAGACATCCGCCGGCGATGCACAATATCAAAATCAAATTCAATTTCAATATTTTTTTATTCATAAAAATCCGTTTTTGTTCAAATCATTAATCAATCTATATAAGATAATACCGCAAAATGAATTTTACAAATAAAACCCCGATCAATCCCCGGAAATATCAAAAAAGTTTTTCTGAATTTTCCGGGGTTCAATTATTTCGTATCAAATAAAACAAGTCCCTTGCAATATAATACCGTTCTTTCAAACTGAATCCTTTATAAAACAATATCATCAATCCACGCCAACGGCTGAATAAATAAGGTAATCTTACCAAAGAAGTAAATATTATCGTACGTTCAAATTCCTTGAAATATGTCTTATTTTCAATTAATCCTGTCGTTTTTAAATATTCACGCAACTGCAAATATTGTCTTACCAGCAATGATATATCCTCCTTTGACTTCAAATAACCGCTCCAATCAGCAACAAAACTTCTGTATTGCCAAACCGGTACTGCAAATACTGTAATCTTTTTATGCAGCAGCAACAATTCGAAATGAAAAAGGATATCCATACTCAACGCATTCATAACAATATTTTTAAATCCGCCGATTTTGTCATAACTTGCCCGGGGGAATACCAGTGATCCCAAATATATACGCACGCCATTATTGAAAAAATTATCCATAAACTCCCATTCTGTCATATCCAAATCCATTTCTGAATTTGTTTTCTCATTTTCAATTATATCATCTGAAGAATCAATTATTTGCGCTGTCGTATGTATCAATTCCACACCGCTATTCAATTTATACAAAACTTTTTCTACAAATCCAGGCAGCAGTAAATCATCATCTCCAAGCACATAAACATATTCTCCGGATGTACATTCCACTGCACAATTCCACGAACTGATAATATCTTTTTTTTCTTGAGCCACACACCATTTCAATGCCGGATCATCTTTATATTTTGATTGTTCTCTGGCGACTCCACAGCCGCTGTTATCCCAAATCACAATTTCATAAGGCAATACATTCTGGGCAAAAACTGATTCTAATGTTTTATCAAGCAATGTCCGGCCTATTGTAGGAATAACTATACTCAATGTTTTATCATTCACAATCATTACCCTCCAAAAAATCTTTAATCCCCTCTGCCAGAACTATTTTATATTCCCAACCCGGCAATAATTTTCCATAACACTCCGGAATCATAACTTCTCTGTCTCTGTATGGTTTTGCACCCCATTTTATATTCAATTTTTTCCGGCAGACTGATTCAAAAATTTCTGCAATTTCGCGCAACGAATACTTTTCGCCTGCTGTCAAATAAAAAATATTATCATCTTTTATCCGCGGATCATTTTCGCAAACCATTTGCAGCAAAAGCAAAATTCCATCAACCACATCATCCACATGCAATATGTCAATAATCTGCTCTCCGGCAGACATCAACATTTCCTTCTCGGGATTATTAAGAAGTTCCTTCCATAAAGGAAAAATCTTTTTCCTGATATCTTTCCGTCCATAAGTATCATTCAAACACAATGTACAAATTCGCATATCCGAGATAATGCGGTAATACGCAGCTATATCCTCAAATGCCTGTTTTGTAGCAGCGTATAAATTTACAGGATTATATTCATCCGCATTATAATGCTGCCAGAATGTACCGATATTGATAAAAAATTCCACCCGCTGCCGATATGCACAATCAAGTAAAAGCGTTCCCAGTTCAATATTACTATGAATCATTTTCGGTATCTGTTCATACGCATGAGCCGGCGCAAAGCAAGTGGCAAGATGAATTATACCTTTGATCTTCTTTTGCTGAAAAATATCTTTTATTTCTTCAATATTCCCTGAATACGCCCATTCCTCAATATTTCCGGAATTAACCGTTACACATCTCTCATGAGTCAAAAGCAATAACGAATACCCTTCATCCGACATTTTTCTGACGAGATGACTGCCAATGAATCCAGTTCCTCCTGTAATCAATATACACTCATTTTTCATACAAATACAGTCCCGTTTTCATTCCATGCCGGCAAAGTAAGATCTTTTTCAGAAATTATAATCTCATTCGCATCAATATGCCAATCAAATCCGAATGAATCATAACGAATCCCGGAATCATAATCAGATGCAAACTCACAAGATGTCTGATACAACATCATACTGTTATCCTCCAATGCCAAAAATCCATGCGCACAACCGGTCGGGATAAAAAATGAACTGTATTCACAGTTTTTTCCCAGTTTCACACAAAAACTTTTCCCGAAAGTCATGGATTTTTTGCGCATATCCAGAATTACATCCAATACACACCCGTTTACTACTGTAACCAATTTATCAACATCATATGGAGGAATTTGAAAATGCATGCCGCGTATTACATTTTTTTGAGATGTGCTTATAAAACTTTCAGTAAAATTAATTTCTGCAATTTTTTCCGGCAACTTGCTTTTTTGCAAAATTTTCAAAAAACATCCTCTTTTATCTTCTGCAAAAAAATTACGGAACAAATATGCACCGCAGATTTCTGTCAGCTCTTTATACCCATTCATAATAAAATCCATTACTCACAATGTATTTATGATAAAAAATCTTTTATTGCTTGAATCATATAATCAAGTTTCTCTGCTGTCATTCCGGGATACACTCCGATCCACAAAGAATTATGCATTATATTATCTGTATTTTTCAATTCTCCGGCAACTCTGAAATCCACACCCTCAATCAAATTCTCAAAACAGGGATGCTTTAAAAGATTTCCGGCAAAAAGGTTACGGGTCTGTATATTTTTCGCTTCAAGATATTGAGCCAATTCATTTCTGCTGCACGAAGCATCCGCGGTCAAAGTCATCATAAAACCGAACCATGACGGATCGCTTGCCGAATATTTCTGCATTATATTCAAACCTTTTATATCCTTGAGAGCGTTATAAAGATATTGAAAATTCTCCCGTCGCTGGCGACTGAAAACATCTACTTTCAACAATTGTTCACAACCTATTGCCGCCTGCAGATCTGTTGCTTTCAAATTAAAACCGAAATGACTGTAAACATATTTATGATCATACCCTGCAGGCAAATTCCCGAATTGCTTTGAAAAACGGCATCCGCATGTATTATCAACTCCTGACTCGCACCAGCAATCACGCCCCCAGTCACGCATGGATAACATAATTTTTTTCAACAAAGGATTATCAGTATAAACTGCTCCGCCTTCTCCCATAGTCAAATGGTGTGGTGGATAAAAACTTGATGTTCCTATATCGCCGAAAGTTCCTGTATATTTCCCATTATATTTTGATCCGAGGGCATCGCAATTATCCTCTATCAACCATAAATTATACTTATCGCAAAATGACTTCACCTGCTGCAAATCAAACGGATTGCCTAATGTATGAGCCAACATAACTGCCTTTGTTTTTCCGGATAATGCTTTTTCCAAACATTCAGTATCAATATTACAGGTTTGCAAATCAACATCAACAAAAACCGGCACTGCGCCATATTGTAAGATAGGTGACACCGTCGTTGGAAAGCCGGCTGCAACTGTAATAACCTCATCTCCGCGTCTTATCTGCCGTTCTTTCAGTAATGGAGAAGTCAATGCAAAAAATGCCAATAAATTAGCTGAAGATCCTGAATTTACCAGCAAAGCAAACTTACACCCCAATAATTCACTCAACATTTTTTCAAATTTTTTGGAATATGGTCCATATGTCAACCAAAAATCCAAAGATGCAGAAACCAGCGCAGTCATTTCTTTTTCATCATATACTCTGCCGGAATAAGGGACCTTTGATTTTCCCGGCTCAAAGCTGTCTTTCCCCTCCAGAGATTGACGGCAATATTCTGCAGTCAAATGCAATATCTGCTCCCGTAATTCAGCCATTTTTTTATCTTTTACTTTATCCATGGCAAACCTCTTTTTTCAGCAGTTTTACAATATTCATATAAATTTTTATCCGTATTTATTATACCATCCTCATAAAAATATTTATACCATTCAGCAGTAATTGCTGCTGCTTTTGCGGATTTCCATACCGGATACCAGCCCAGCACAGTTTCAGCTTTTGTACAATCAAGACGCAATATACCAGCCTCATGCATTTTATCTGCTGTACCGGCATCAGAATATCTGATTTTTATTGCCGGCCATGATAATTTTAAACAATCTGCAAGTTCACAAACATTCAAAACATCATCCATCGCCGGACCGAAATTCCATGCATCCGCAAATTTCCGTTCCCCGGATAAAAGCTTCTCCCCCAACATCAAATAGCCGGACAAAGGTTCCAAAACATGTTGCCACGGGCGTATTGATCCGGGATTGCGAATAATGGCACTCTGCCGATTTACTGCTGCTTTCATCAAATCCGGTACCAATCTATCCTCGGCCCAATCCCCGCCGCCAATCACATTGCCAGCGCGCACAGAAGCAATCAATGCAGATGTTGTTTCCGCAAAAAACGACCTGCGATATGAAGAAATTACAATCTCCGCACACCCTTTTGATGCACTGTATGGGTCAAAACCGCCCAAAGGCGCATTTTCCTTATATGGGATATCCGTTTCAATATTTTCATAACACTTATCAGTTGTTATCAAAACTGCCGCCCGGACAGAATCAACTGTTCTGATTGCTTCCAACACATTCACAGTGCCCATGACATTTGTATTGAATGTTTCAGCCGGATCACTGTAAGAACGCCTGACAAGTGGTTGAGCTGCAAGATGAAAAACCATATCCGGTTGAAACTGCTGAAATATCTCTTTCATTTTTTCATAGTTTCTGATATCAACAAATTCTGAACGGAAATCCATATTCAAAAGCGAAAAATGATTATTTTCATACTCCGGAGGCAAAGATATTCCACAAATTTCTGCACCGAGTTTCCGCAACCAGAATGCCAACCACGATCCTTTGAACCCTGTGTGGCCTGTTATTAATACTCTTTTTCTATCGTAAGCATTAGCAAACATTTTTATTTCCAGTATTTTGTCCATGGCACCTGACCGGATTTCCACAACTCATTCAAATAAGTGTATTCTCTGGGAGTATCCATACATTGCCAGAAACCATCATGTTTATATACTACAGCCTGTTTATCTGCAACAATCGCCGGCAAATTATCGAATTCAAAAGAATCTTCTGCTTTGACATCAGGCATATATTCAGACAGAATATTTTTTTTCAAAACCATAAAACCGCCATTTATGTAGCCATGAGAAAGTGATTTTTTTTCACTGAAATTTTGAATTATATCCCCATCGAACTGAATTTCTCCAAATCTTGCCGGCGAACGGACGATGCTTAAAGTCAGCATTTTTCCTATCTTTTTGTGATGTTTATACAACTTATCAATATTAATATCAGCCACGCCATCCCCATAAGTCAGAAAAAAATCTTCATCCTCATTTTTCAAATATCTGGATGCAACCGCAATTCTTTTTCCTGTTCCGGCATCTACTCCAGTATGAGCCAATGTAACTTCCCAACCCTCATCCTCTACAATATCATGCAGTGTTACCTCCGGATTTTTTCCAAGTTTTATAGTCGTGTCAGCAATACGAAGATGATAATTCATAAAATAATCAATAAAGGCTTCTGCCTTATACCCCAGACAAAGAATAAAACGCTTTACACCGAATGCTGCATAAGATTTCATGATATGCCAGACAATCGGCTGCTCACCGATTGTAACCATCGGCTTGGGTAATAATTCTGTCACTTCTCTCAACCGTGTACCATACCCTCCGCACAAAATCATAACAGGGGGCATTTCTTTCATTTTATTCATCCGTTTGCATCTTTCATCATTTATTACACTATTTTTACAGTTATCGAACAATAACAAACAACTTCCGATAATTTATATTATGCCATATTATTTATTGCTTATTTACAACCTGCATTATAAATAAACTTTTTTTCAATATAGCCTCACTTTTTAAAATTGCAACTTCTTATAATATAAATTATCGGAAGATATTATAAATCATGCTGAATACACATGAAAAAAGATATTTAACAACCTTATGTTTCAAATAAAATCCAAGGAGGATATAATGTTTAATTTTTTCAAACGAAAATACAGGCGTATTGCCAATGCAGTTGATGATATAAAATTTATTAAAGAATTTATTTGCCGTAAATATGCGGCAGGAAAATAAAAAAATGACAGTGAAACAATTATTTCTCTATGTGTTAAAAAAAATACCTTCAGGTTCAAGATTCCGCGCAGCTTCTGTCGCTTTCAAAGCAGATTTCAGATTGCTGTCAGTAATATATTCTGCATCAGCAGATAACAAAATTTTTTCAGACAAAGAAATTGAAAATATATTCGCTGATTTGGATGAAAAATCTATTGCTGCGGCAAAACTTTTCATGAAACGGCAATTAAAAGTTCCTGCCGGAAGTGTATTTATTCATCCGGAATATTTTTTTTCAGAAGCCGAACAACAGGAGTATAAAAAACTATTGCCAATTTTCAAAAAAGAATGCAGGAAATACGGATTTAATTTGAATGATGTCGGGCCTGAATCAATATATTATCATCACGGACTCCGTTTTGCTCCTGAGTTTGTAAAAAAGAATATCGCAGGTAAATTATTTGCTGATGTCGGAGGTTTTTTAGGGGATTCTGCATTAGTTTTTCAAAATTATTCACCTAAAAAAATAATCATTTTTGAGCCTTTTGAAAAATACAGAAACAAAATATCTGCAACATTGAAAAAAAATTCTTTGAATGATTCTGAATATGAAATAATTCCATTTGCTCTGTCAGACTGTTCAACAAATATTGATGAGATGGCTTGCAGAACACTGGATGAATTGTTTTGTTCCAGCAAAGATGCTTTCGGGGTTTTAAAGGCTGATATTGAGGGAATGGGGCTGAATTTTGTCCACGGTGCAGAACAAATAATCCGCCGTGACCGTCCGTTACTGTCGCTATCAATTTATCATAATGCAAATGAATTTACCGGAATTTATCAAACTTTGAAGTCATGGGATTTAAATTATCACATTGAAATAAAATCTTTTTCACCGCTCACAAACTGGGGTGAATATTCTTTATTTGCTTATCCGAAAGAATGGATAAGTTAAAAATATAACTGAATTATAAATAGTATCAGCGTTTTTGAGTTTTTATTTATAAAAAATCAAAAACGAACATAAAAGTCTTTGAAAAAGGATAGGAGGGGTTCGGGGAGGGAAGGAAAACAACTTTCTACAGAAAGTTTTTTCCTTCCCTCCCCGCAAAACTGTTTCAAACTTATCTGAAAACGACTGGCAGATAGTTTTTGCGGTCGTGCCAGTTTGCTTTAGGCATTGCGCTGGTACAGGTCAATTCGACATCAAAGAGTGATTTTGAATAATTGTAGCGGGCGCAGAGAATGTTCCATTTGGTGCCGGGTTTGAAGACATCGCCTTTGGATTTGATAATGGACATGGGGATTGCCATTTCGACGATGAAATATTTATCGTTGTCTTTTGAGTTATTGAGAGTGCCGTCCATGGTTACAGCGACTTTGATTTTATCATCTTTCTGAATGGCCTCGGGGAAAATGCGTTTGCCGCCGTTTTCAAAGAACATGACAGTGAATTTGCTGTTGGCAGAACCGTAAATCTCCCAGTAATGTCCATTTTCCGGATTCTGGAGGAAAAATTCAAATGTATCGCCGCGTGAATAAAGATGAGTGCCGTCTTCGCCGTACTGAACAATATCATCATCAATCAGCTTGGCAAGCACATAAACATAATTGTCATCGTATGCGACCTGAACAGTACCTTCCTGATACGGGCGGTTATTGCACCATTCACGCAAACGGTCCGGATCATTGGGAATAACCATAGGATAATACTTTGAACGGCTCCAAATCTCATCTGTAACCTTGCCGTCAACATTTACCGGGATCATGGCGCGGCGCACTTCGATTTCAGTTGATGGCCAAATGCCGCCGTTGAACAATGTGCAGCTGCAGAGCATCATTGCGAATGCCATGCATGAAACAATAATAAAAATATTCTTTTTCATAACGCGCTCCTTTCTTTTTTTAACGCGATATATTGTGATATTCCAATAAAGAATTGCAATATTCATTCAGTTTTTTGTAATAACTCTGCGGCTGTGCAGGCAGAACAGCTCCCTCAATCACCGCACTGATGATATTTTCAGTCAAATCTGCAACTTTTCCCTCAAACTCCGGCAGTAATCCAGCTTCATAGAGATAACAGAGCTTAAATGCCGCCGCAGCTTCCTCCATCGTCCACTTGCCCGGAGTATCGGCGGGCAGGATCAGCTGCAGAAAAACATTTCTTGCCGCATCATAGGTAAACGGAAACGGCAAATCACTCTCCGTATGCGCCAGCAGAAACTGTGCAATTTTGCCGGCGAATTTAAAATTCAGCAGATTGTCGGCAATGGAACGCAAATCCGTATGCAGTTCGAGTTCTTTTGCAGTAAAAAGATCAGAATTATCTTTCCGTTCAAATGTTACATCAAATTCCTGAAAAAGATCCGCCTGCGGAAAATTGTTTTTATCCGCTTTGCGCCCGTTGTAAAGGATGAGCGACATTCTGCCGAAATCGGGAGAAATTCCGTACAACAGCCAATGAGCATCCTGATACGGTTCTTTTTTCAGAACAATAAATGATGTTTGATTGAACATGAAAATACCTTAAAGTTTTTCCTTGAGAAGTTCAATAACCATTTGCGGATTGGCCTTGCCTTTGGAGAGTTTCATGACCTGACCGACAAAATACTGAATAAGTTTTTCGTTACCGTTGTGGTACTGTTCGACCTGTGCGGGATTGGCAGCGATCGCCTGTTCGACAAACGGCAGAATGGCAGAACTGTCAGCGACCTGAACCAAACCTTTTTCCTTGACGATTGCTTCCGGATTTTTGCAGGTTTCAAACATATCAGCGAAAACTTCTTTTGCGATTTTGCCGTTGATAGTCTTTTTCTCAATCAAGTTGACAAGTTCGGCGAGATTTTCAGGTGTAACATTTGATTCGGAAATATCCTGTTTTGCATTTCCGAGTTCACGGAGCAATTCAGAAATAATCCAGTTTGCAAGAATCTTTTTGTTGATCGCAGTTTTGGCGGCAACTTCAAAATATCTGGCAATATTGCGCTCGGATGTGAGGATTTGAGCATCATATTCAGTCAAACCGTATTCTGCGACCAAACGGGCGCGCATAGCGGCGGGCAATTCAGGCAAATCTGCACGGATCGCTTCGATTTCCTCTTCGGTAAAAGTTACCGGCAGCAAGTCCGGATCGGGAAAATAACGGTAGTCATGCGCCTGTTCCTTGGAACGCATGAGATAAGTTTCACCTGCTTCATCGTTCCAGCCGCGTGTTTCCTGATGAACTTTGCCGCCGTTATCGAGAAGATTGGACTGACGCCAGAATTCATATTCGATAGCTTTATGAGCGGCGCTGAAACTGTTGAGGTTTTTGATTTCAGCTTTGGTGCCGAATTCTTTCTGACCGACAGGGCGCAGAGAGATATTGACATCACAGCGCATCTGACCTTTTTCCATATCGCAATCAGAGATATCGCCATACTGCATGATCTCTTTGAGCTGAGTCAGATAAGCATAAGCTTCATCAGCAGAACGCATATCCGGTTCGCTGACAATTTCCATCAGCGGCACTCCGGAACGGTTGTAATCAGCACCGCTCTGATGAGCATAATGGGTAAGTTTGGCGGGGTCCTCTTCCAGATGGATACGGGTGATGCCGATCGTTTTTTCGGGCAGCATTTCACCGGAGAATCCCTTCCCGCTCAAGCGGATCGCACCATTGGTACAGAAAGGCAGATCATACTGCGAAATCTGATAATTTTTGGCAAGGTCAGGATAAAAATAACTCTTGCGGTCAAACTTGCTGAAACGCGCAATTTCACATTCAGTCAGAAGCCCTGCACGCACAGTTTTATAAATCGCCTCTTTATTCGAAACCGGCAAAGTTCCGGGATACCCCATGCAGACGGGGCAGATCAAAGTGTTTGGTTCTGCGCCGTATTGATTGGGGCATGAACAAAACATTTTGCTTTTGGTACGGATCTGGACATGAACTTCCAATCCGATCACTGCTTCATACTTCATATTTCACCATCCTGTTGTTTAGATTTTTTTATATCATCTTCATTACAAATAACTTCCATACAAGCCTCTGCCGCAGCCAAAGAAGGTTTGCGGCCATGACTTGAAAGCATATCCACAAGCTCATTCATCTGTTGAATCACCTCCTGATGTCTGCTGCCTCCGGGAAGAATTTTTTCAATTGCCGGGATCAGATTTTTATTGCAGACATGCCATTGCAGAAACTCTTCAAAAACTGTTTTATTGGCAATAATATTCACCATTGTAAAATAACCGCGATAAAGCTTGACCAGAATACTGGCAAGAAGAATAGTAATAATATTCATCTTATAAATCACTACCAGCGGCAAACCGGCAATAGCAGATTCCACCGTTACAGTACCGGATGCGGCAATACCTGCTGCAGCTTTCTGCTGATAAAAAGCAGTTGATTCATTGCTGAGGGTAACTTCAGGCAAATCCGGATATTTTTTCCGGTATTCAGCAATTATGGATTCACACATGCAGCGCATTTTTTCGCGGGAAGCGGCAATGACAAAATACAGCTGCGGATGAGTTTTATGCAGTTCACGAACCGCATCAAGCATCGGCTCCAGCAATCTGCCGACTTCACCTGCACGGCTGCCGGGGAGCAGCAGGAAACAGTTATCATCTCTGACGATACTGCTGTCAGTTCTGCCCTGTACGATTTCAAGCAATGGATGTCCGACAAATGAAACATCCAGTTTGTCGCGGTCATAAACTTCTGTTTCAAACGGGAATATCACCATCATTTTGGCGCATATCCGTTCAAGAACCGGCTTGCGTTTTTTGCCCCAGACCCAAATCTGCGGACTGACATACCAGATAACCGGAATATTGAGTTTGAACATCTTTTTGGCAAACCGCAGATTGAACCCGGGATAATCGATCAGCACAACCGCATCGGGGCGTTCCTTTTCCGCCAGTCTTACCAATTTGAAGAAAATTTTGATGAAAGTTCCGATAAGTTTCAAAGTTTCGACCACTCCCATAACACCGAGTTCAGTCGAATCGACCAGCAATTCCACGCCGGCTTCTTTCATTCTTTTGGAACCCATTCCGGCGAGTTTCAACTCTACATTCTGTGCAGAGGCAAGTTTTTTCAACTCTTCTGCCAGCCTTGCGCCGTAAATATCACCGGAGGTTTCACCGGAAAATATCCATAATTTTTTTTCTGTTTTATTCATCAAAACTCCGTCAGCGCAAGTTCAAAACATCCTGCATATCGTAAAGTCCGCTGTCCGCTTTGGCAAGGAAGCGAACCGCCAGCAATGCTCCGCGGGCAAAAGTATCACGGCTGGAAGCCTTGTGAGTAAGTTCAACCCGTTCACCGTTGGCGGCAAACATCACAGTATGATCTCCTACAACATCGCCGCCGCGGAGAGCATGCATACCGATCTCTTTTTTGGTGCGTGCGCCGCACATTCCTTCGCGCCCGTGGCGGACATCTGTTTTGTAATCAAGACCGCGTGCATTGCAAAGAATCTGACCGAGTCTTTCAGCGGTACCGCTGGGAGCGTCTTTCTTGAGGTTGTGATGCATTTCAACGATTTCAATGTCGAAGTCTTCGCCCAGAATTTCTGCAGCTTTGGCAGAGAGATAAAAAAGCAGATTGACTCCGACGCTCATGTTGGGAGCAAAAACGATTTTAGCTCCGTTATCAGCCATATCTTTCAAAGCTTTTTTGTCTTCATCGGGCAATGCAGTAGTTCCGATGACCACAGAACAATTGTTTTTGACTGCCAGTCTGGTATTTTCGACAACACCGGCAGTCGAAAAATTGATAACTGCATCACAATTTGCAAAAACCTGTTCTGCATCGGCAGAAATTTTGACTCCGGCTTCACCGACACCTGCTACAAGTCCGGCATCCTGTCCGACAAAAGGACATGAAGCAATTTCCAAAGCTCCTGCGAGCTGCAAATCATCGCTGGCACAAATATTGGCAACCAGACGCCGTCCCATACGGCCGGCGGCACCTACTACTGCTGTTTTAATCATTTTAAATCTCCTGATATAAATTGTTGAGGCAAAAACCAGATATCAGACGGTACGCCCGCCGGAAATTGCCGGAAGTTTTGATAACGTTCGGAAAGAGCGCTCAATGAATATGGCGCAAACAAAAAAGTATATGGCTGTTCATCGTGAATCAACTGCTGAAATTCACGCGCGATCCGGATGCGTTCATCCATATCAAAAGTGATTTGCAGTTTTTCAATAAGCTCATCTGCTTTTTTATTTTTAAACCCGATATGATTGCTGCTGCCCTCAATATCAGCCTGACTTGAATGCCACAACTGATACGGTTCAGGGTCGAGCGGACTGGTCCAGCCGAGAGTACAAACCTCAAAATCGCGTGTTTGCAGTCTTTGCAGATAAACCGACCATTCAATGGTCTGAATTTTCATATCAACTCCGGCTTTGGCCATACTTTCCTTGATGAGCGGCAGCATTTTTTCCTGAATCGGATGAGAGGCGACAGCGAGAATACTGAACACAAATTTTCTGCCGTCTTTGTCCAGAATACCATCATTGTCGCTGTCGAGCCATCCGCATTGAGCGAGCAGTTTTTTTGCCACCTCAATGTCATAAGGGAACGGTTTTATGCTTCTGTCATAATAAACGCTGTTGGGGGCAAAAGGCCCGATGACCGGTTCTGCCTCACCTTTGTAAATATCACGGATTATGCGGTTGCGGTCAACCAGCATGGTGAGAGCCTGACGGACTTTTTTATCCTGAAAAAGCGGATTTTTAAGATTATATCCGATATAGAAATAACTCGAACTCAAATGACGGTATTTGCGGAGTTTTGCATTTTTAAATTCAGCAGTATTGCTTTTGCGTGACCATTGTTCAGGAGTAAGTGCGGATTGATCTATTTTACCCGCCAGCAAAGCCTGAAATCTGGTATTCGGATGTTGAATAAATTCAAAAACAAGTTTTTTCAAAGGCGGCATTATACCATATTTTCTGCCCCAGTAATTTTCATTACGCTCAAAAACAAGTCTTGAATTTTTGTCCCAGCGGATAAATTTATAGGCCCCGCATCCGACGATCATGCGGTTGCGTTTATGGTCATTGTTGAATTTTTTACCGTCAAAACTGCCGTCTGCCGCACAATAAAAATGCCTGGGCAGCGGTATCATACCGAGCGTTGAAGACAAATTGCTGTATTTTGCATCTTTCCATTTTACACGCATTGTATGCGAATCAATGACCTCAATTTCATCAAGTCCGCCATAATAAACACGCAAAGCCGAAGCATTCACATCCTTGTTGCGGACAACATCTGTGAAAAATTTAAAGTCATGCACCGTCAGCTCAACCGGAGCGACTTCCGCGCCGCTGTCTGGATCAGTAAAACTCTGCCAGAAAACACCTTTGCGAAGTTTTACAAGATAACTTTTCCGGTCAGCAGCTATCTGCCAGCTTTCCGCCAGCATGGGCTGAAATTTCTCCGGTTCCGCCCAGTTGCGCTCTGCCAATGCAGAATTGCACAATGAATAAAATTCCGAAGCTGCAGCATCATTATTGATTATGTAATTCAAATTTGCCGTATCTGCCGACACCGGCCGGGTCAAACTGCCTCCCTGCGGCGCATTACGGACAAAAAATTCTGCATTTGCCGCCCTGACAGCATTTTCTTCAACAGCAGCTGGCGTCATCACGGATACTGCAGATGGAGCATTTTTAATTCTTTCCAACTCTGCAAGCACTTTTTGTGACGCAAAAAACATCCTGTCATTGGAATTTACAACCGCAATCCCCATGACAATAACTGCCGCAAACAGCAGTGTTAAAATGATGTTCAAATATATTTTCGCCACAATCAACTCCTCAAAGATGAGATACCCTGTATGTCAATACTGCGCCCAGCGCCTGAAAAATAATATTCGGCAGCCACAATAAATACTGCGGATACACCTGCGGACTGCCGGTCATGGAATTGAGCAGCAATATCAGGATAAAAAACGATCCTGCCAGCAGCACACTCAAAAACAGACCGACCGATGTTTCACGGCGGGATGTTCTGATTGCCAGCGGCATTCCCAGCAGCAGAAACGCAATCGGCGACAAACCGAGCGCGATACGGCAATTCAATTGAGATTCAAGCGCACATTCCACACGCAGATCACGCGGAGAAAATTTCTTTACCTCTCTGATGCGCGCCATAAGTTCAGTTGCAGTCATATATTTGGGTGCGCGGAAAAGATTGGCATTGACGATTCCCTGCCCGTAATTGAAATGCAAACGCAATTCATCCGAGGCGACACGGGTTTCTTTTTTGCTTTTTTTATCAATGGTCAGGCAGTTTTTCAATACGATTGAAAGCACCTGATTTTCTCTGTCCATCTCCAGATATCCCTCTGCCGCGGTAACATCCTGTGCAACTTCGCCGGGATTTTTAGGATCGACGGTATAAATCTGAACATTTTTGAGTATTTTGTTGTCAACCTTGTCGTCAATGTAGATAATGGTATTGCCGTAATGCAGCGGACGCCCCGGTTCAAACATGGCGATCGGCTGATTGATAGCAGCATCACGGGTCAGAATACGCGCCTTGTAATAACTTGTCGGAGCGACAAATAACTGGATGTACAGACACAGCCCTGTTATGACAAAAGTTATCAGCATGATCGGAGAAATAACCTGCATGATGGAAATTCCGCATGCTCGCATGGCTGTTATCTCCGAATCCGCCGACAATCTGCCGAAAACCAACATGACTGCCGCCATGATCGCCCACGGTATCGTAAAAGTCAGCACCACCGGCATGATATACATCAGAAATTGCAGAAAAACCGCCACCGGCAATCCATTGGCAATCACGTCCATAATGCGCGCCACTCTGGCTCCGGTCATACCGAAAGTCAAAATACCGAGCGCCATAAGAAAAGTGACCATAAATGCTTTAGTCACATACAAGTTCAATGTTTTCATATTTTTTCCTGACAGAATTAATTTAATATAACAGTACAATTTACATTAAAAGAAGAATTTTTCAAATAAAAGCACACTGTTTTTTTAATAAAATCACAAAAAAACATCTTTTTTGTTAAAAAAAGCAAAAAAAAACAACTTTAAATTTGCGTAATTGCAAAATGATACTATATTGTAGATTGTGATATTATAATAAAATTACAAAATCGATCGGTGGTTTTAATGAACGAACAATCCAAACACAGACAAACTGCAATAGATTGCCTGAAGGAAATAATCAAGCTGCTGCCCAACGGCATAAATCTTGATGCATTTCTTGCGGGCAAAGATGATGTCGGCAATTCAGATCTGATCTTCGAGATAGCGGAAAAACTCAAACTTTCCCCGGAAATCAACCCTGAATGTCACATAGACGAACTGATAGCGTATTTCGGTGCGCCGGTATTTCTTGAATTGAAAAACGGCAACTTCGTCCTCTTCCTCGGCACGCGCAAAGCTCAACTTGAAAATCAGCCTCTGACTTTTGCCGTTTTCGACCCCCTGAGCGAAAATGCCGGTAAAGTCATTTTCCTTGAACAGGAAAAACTTGAAAAAGCATGGACAAACAGAGCGATTTTTCTCCGCAATCTCAACAATCCGTCTTTTTCCGCTGACGGCAGACACACTTCACTTTACACCCTGACCGCCATCGCGCGTCATCACGGCATCATCACCGATGTCAATCTGCTGCTGCACGAACACGCTATCGAAGAAGATGAACCGGAACCGCATTTCCTCTGCGCTATCGCAGACAAACTCGGACTCCGCACCAAAATAAGCAAAGTTTCATGGAAAAAAATGCAGACAATGCAGACAATTTTTCCATTTATGGGTTTCACCAATGAGGGCAAATCTGTGATTTTCTGCGGCATGCGTCCAGTCCGGAATCCGGATATTATCGACGCTCAGGCGCAGGAAGTCGCCACCGATTCACCGAAAGAACTGCCGGCTGAACAGGAAAATAATGAGCAGAATACTGCTTCAGAAAACAATAACGCCAAAATCGAACAGGCAGAGGTCGTCACTCCCGAAAATATCGCTGAAAAAGACCAGCAGCCTGCTGAACCGATCTTTGAACTTCTCGTCTGGGATCCGACTGTAAACGGTGAGAACTCATCAAGAATGCGTACGATCACCGAAGCTGATTTCAAGGAAAAATTCAAAAAAGAAGTAATTTTCTTCAAGCGTCATTATTCCATTCTTGATGACAATCAGCCGTTCGGGTTGCGTTGGTTCATTCCCGAATTTTACCGCCAGAGAGCATTGCTGACACAAGTTGCGATAGCAATTCTCGCCATCAGCCTCATCGGATTGGCGATCCCGCTCTTTTTCCAGCTGGTCGTTGACAAAGTACTGGTGCATCAGAGTTACAATACATTGATGGTGTTGGGCATCGGGGTTTCAGTGCTTCTCGTATTCAATGCCGGGATGGAGTACATACAGAATTATTTTCTGCTCTTTGCCACCAACCGCATTGACATCCGTCTGGCGACGCGGACATTTGCCAAGCTGTTGAGTCTGCCGGTGGATTTTTATGAAAAAATATCCAGCGGTGTGCTTATCAAACACATGCAGCAGACAGAAAAGATACGCGGCTTCCTTTCCGGCAGTCTTTTCCATTCGGCATTGGAATTGTTTTCACTTGTGATATTCCTGCCGTTTTTGCTGTTTTACAGTGTCAAACTGACATTGGTCGTGCTGTTTTTCACCTTTTTGATGGCGATGGTGATTGCCATTCTGATCAAGCCGTTCCAGGCCCGCCTTGAAGAACTTTACATGGCAGAGGGCAAGCGGCAGGGCATGCTGGTCGAAACAATCAACGGTATCCGCACCGTCAAGTCACTGGCTCTCGAACCGACACAGCAGCGCAAATGGAACGATACCGCCGCTTATGCCATCACCCGCTATTTCAGAGTTGCCAAAATCTCAATGACCGCCCGTACTATAAGCCAGCTGCTCGAAAAATTCATGTTCATCGCAGTCATCTGGATCGGTGCGACATCAGTTTTTGACGGCACACTGTCAGTTGGTGCATTGATTGCGTTCCAAATGCTTTCCGGCAGAGTTACCGCTCCTCTGGTCCGCATTGTAGGATTGGTCCATGAATACCAGCAGACAGCGCTTTCCATCCGGATGCTCGGCGTGGTCATGAACAATCCGATGGAATCCGTCGGCGGCTCATTGCAGCACAAACTCCGCGGCGAACTCTCTCTGGAAAACCTCAAGTTCCAGTACACCGCAGACGGTCCTGTAGTCATCAAAGATTTCAATCTGCACATTTCACCGGGTACTACGGTCGGACTGGTCGGGCGTTCCGGTTCAGGCAAAACTACCGTTACCAAGCTGATCCAGGGACTTTACCCGCTGCAGGGAGGTATCATCAAATTTGACGGTATCGACATCCGGGAAATTGATCGTTCATGCCTGCGTTCAAATATCGGTGTGGTGCTTCAGGACAACTACTTTTTCCACGGTACTATCAAAGAAAACCTCTCCATCACCAAAAAAGATGCCACCATGGAGGAAATCATTTATGTTGCCCGCATGGCAGGAGCGGATGAATTCATCCAGCGCATGACCAAAGGTTACGAGTCAATGCTTGAAGAAAATGCTTCCAACCTCTCCGGCGGCCAGCGTCAGCGTCTGGCGATTGCCCGTGCGCTGCTGCCGAATCCGCGTCTGCTGATTTTCGATGAAGCGACAAGTGCGCTTGACCCGGAGAGCGAAACCATGATACGCCGCAATCTGAAAATGATTGCAAAAAACCGGACTGTTTTCATTATTTCCCACCGTCTTTCAATCCTCTGCCGTGCAGACAACATTGTAGTCATGGACAAAGGTGAAATCGTGGAACAGGGTAATCACAAAGAGCTTATTGCCGGAAACGGTCTTTATTGCAGTTTCTGGAATCAACAGATGGGGACCGAAGACGATGTTTAATCCTTTCAAAAAAATCTATGCCAAAATATACCACCACCTCACCAAAGATGTTACCGGTGAAGCGGCGGAATTCCAGCCGGATGCGATTTATCTGGAGCATCAGAAACCTGCATTTCCATTGCACATTGTGTGGTATTCGACACTGGTGCTGCTGATATTGGGAATCATCTACGCATGCATTACAGAAATCGACAAAGTTGTTGTCGCGGAGGGCAAAATTGTTACCACCCGTCCGCCGCTGACAATCAAGCCGCTTGAGCGTACTGTGGTGAAAAAGGTTCATGTCGTGACCGGTTCACGCGTAAAAAAAGGCGACCTGCTGTTTACATTTGACCCGACATTCAACGAAGCGGAACTGGAGAAACAGAAGGAACAGTACGCCAGTCTGGAGGCTCAGCGGCTGCGATTGACTGCGGAAAATAACAATCAGGATTTCGTCGTCGATCTTGCCAAAGACGATCCGAACCGCAACCTCATGCTGCAGAAAATGATTTTTGACGCCAGAAAACGCTACTACAACGAAAAACTGCAGGGATACAACGAAAATATCGCCAGAACAGAAAGCACTTTCAAATCGCTGGAAAAAAGCAAACAACGCTATATCGACCGCGAATCAAAAACTAAACAAATCGCCGACATGCTCGAAGATTTGAATAAGCGCAAAGTCACATCGACAAAAGAATTGCTGGAAACACAGATTCAGGTCATCGGCATCGAAATACAAATGGACCAGCTTGACATGCAGCTCGTCGAATACGGACACCAGCTGATGATATTGAAATCAGAACGCAATACATTTATGACCGATTGGAAACGCTCAATCGTCGAGGAATTGGTCGAAGTCACACGCAATTGCGTCGCCTATGAACGCGAAATAACCAAGTCCAAGCGTTATAACGACCTGCTGGAATTGCGCGCACCATGCGACGGCGTAGTGCATGAAATCGCACCGTTCCAGGAAGGTTCTGCCGTACGCGAAGCAGAATCGCTTATTACATTGATCCCGCTGGATGTCCCGCTGGAGGCTGAAATCGATGTCAAAGCCAAAGATATCGGTCTGATCAAAGTCGGAGATCAGGGCAGAGTCAAATTTGACGCCTATCCGTTCCAGCAGCACGGCACATTGGACGGAGTTGTACGCTATATCTCTCAGGACGCTTTCGAAAAAGGACAGGACCGCGCCAAAAACAACCCGCGCCTCGATGCAGAGCAGAAAGGTTCATTCTACCAGCTCCACCTGACATTGAGCGGCAGATTCACCAATCCGAAAGATGTCGTCATGCCCGGCATGCGCGTCGTCGCCGAAATCAAAGTCGGCAAACGCCGTATCATCAGCTATATCATCAACCCATTCATCAAAGCAATGAATGAATCCATCCGCGAACCGTAATCCGGTTGGGCGGATGTAAACGGGGGAGAGG
>JAZSRU010000081.1:0-7723 GCA_045538635.1 Victivallaceae bacterium | reverse complement strand
TGCAAAAAAATCCTCTCCGCCTCCCCAATTACCAAAAACTCTTTTTTACGAAAGGAAAGAAAAATATGGCAAGTTTTATATTGAAGACATTTTTGCAGTTTTTATTTTTGATTACGCCGTTTTTTGTGTTATCGATGTTTTTGTCGATGACGCAGGGGTGGATGACTGCTGCCAAGAAGAAGCTGGCGGTGAAGGTTGGTATGGCGGCATTCTGCACTTGTATTGTGCTTTTGTTTTTCGGGCGCTGGCTGTTTGATGCGTTTGGCATTACGATTGATGCGTTCAGGATTGGCGGTGGTGCGCTGCTTTTTCTGTCTGCTGTAGGTTTGGTAAACAGCAAGATTGCGGACAAGGCTCCGTCTGAAGACATGGACAGTGCGGTTTCCAACATTGCGGTTGTGCCGCTGGCGATTCCTGTTACCTGCGGACCGGGTACGATTGCAGCGGTTCTGGTTATCGGAGCGGAGTCATCGGGCATGAGTCACATGGTTGGTTGTGTTATTGCGCTGGTATGTGCATTTGCGATTTTGACAGCGATGCTGGTGCTTTCTGCATGGGTGGAGCAGAAGTTGGGGCGCAATGTGATCGTTATTCTGAGTAAAATCACAGGATTGATTTTGTCAGCGATGGCGGCGCAGCTGGTCTTTACCGGTATTAAGAATATTCTGCTGAAGTAAATCAGTTTTTATTTATGTGAACAATAAAAAAACTGCTGCAGAAACTAATGTTTTGCAGCAGTCTTTTTTTGTATCGTTTAATTTTACTTGACGATATACATTTTGATCGGCGGGAAGCCGTTGAATTCAACTGAAGCGTAACTTGAAGTGTATGCTCCGGTGGTGAGCCAGTATATGCGGTCGCCCGGTTTGAGATAACTCGGGAGCGGATTGCGGTACTGCTCGTACATCACATCCTGACTGTCGCAGGTGGGACCTGCGATGATGAAGTTGTCGGTAAGTTCGCCTCTGCCTTCACAATAGAGCGGATATTTGATGCTTTCCTCCCATGTTTCGGCAAGACCGTTGAATTTACCGGCGTCGATATAAACCCATTTATCCAAACCGACGGAAGATTTTTCAGAAACGAGGATGACTTCAGATGCGAGGATGCCGGATTCTGCGACCAGACTGCGTCCGGGTTCGAGGATGATTTCCGGCAGACCTTCTTCAAAGTCTTCGTTGAGATAGCGGGTGATTTCTTCGGCGTAGAGTTCCAGCGGGTTGATTTTTGAGATATAGTTGGCAGGAAAGCCGCCGCCCATATTGATCATTTTGAGCTGGATATTCTGAGTTTTGAGATAATCGAAAATATAGCGGACTTTGGCGATTGCAGAGTCCCATGCGCCGATATCACGCTGTTGTGAACCGACATGGAAAGATATTCCGTAAGGTTCCAGATTCAATTCATTTGCCTGCATTATGAGGTCGATCGCCATATCCGGATGGCATCCGAATTTGCGGGACAGCGGCCATTCAGCGGTTTCTCCGCCTTCGGTGAGGATGCGGAAAAAGACTTTTGAACCGGGGGCGTATTTAGCCAGGTTTTTGATATCATGTTCGCTGTCGGTGGCAAAGAGTCTGACACCTTTTTCGTAGAAATATTTGATATCCTGGGCTTTTTTGATTGTATTGCCATAGCTCAAACGGTCGGGTGAAACGCCGAGGGAAAGGATTTTGTCGAGTTCATAGCGTGATGCAATATCGAAGTTTGCACCGAGGTCGCGGAGCAGAGAGAGAACTTCTTCATGCGGGTTTGCTTTGACTGCAAAATATATTTTTGAGAATGGGAAATAAGTTTTGAGTTCATGGTATTTGCGCTCGATGATGTTCAGATTGACAACGAGGCACGGAGTTTCATGTTTGTCAGCTTCTTTTCGGAGTGCGTCCCACTCCTCTTTGCTGTAATAGTCCAGCACATTGATTCGCATTTCCACATTTCCTTTCGTGGTGCAAAATTCCAGTAGCCCGGGAAATCCCGGTGGTGAAAGCCGATATCTCAAGAGAAGCCCTGAAAAGAAATAACGGCCCGACAAAAAAATTTTATTCTGTAAGGACAGAAAAATAATCCATTTTTTCTCTTTTACAAATGAAAAACTGTATTTTTTTAAAAAAAAATTGAAAATTGGCAGGAGATTGGTGTTTTGAAAGGTTTTATCGGCTGATAAAAAAGGAAGCGGAAAACGCTGTTGCCGGCGTTCTCCGCTTTTTAAGAAAGGTTGGATTTATTTTGATTTCAAGTCACTTTCGAGGTCAATCGCCTTGTTGAACGTGTTGAAAAGTGATATTGCCGCAGTAACTTCGAGGACGGCGGTGATTTCCTCATCGGTGATACCGCTTTGGAGTGCGGCTGTCCGATGCGCATCAAGACAGTAAGTACAGCCGTTTGCGGCACTGACTGCAATCATGATGAGTTCTTTTGTTTTCCTGTCAAGTCCTTTGCCGGCGGTTTCGGAAACATGGAGAACTGCTTCGAGAAAGTCGCCGCTGCGGCCCATTGCTTTGAAAACATTGGGGATTCTGCCGAAATGGGTTTTGAGATTTTCCTGAATTTTTACTGCTTTTTCATCGCCTGATTTGTTGTAAAGTTTTACAGATGCCATAAATACCTCCCTGGTTGATGGTCTGCAATACTGTATTACATAGATTGCAATAATCCAGAGCGGTCAAATTTTTTTGGCAGAAAATATAAGGAAAACTGTTACTGTTGCCGGATTGAGGCAAGTTCAGTTTTACTTATATTCGGGGAGCATGCTGCCGTGAGCTTCGATAAGTGCGTCGCAGAGTTTGACAATATCATCAAGCGAAAGTTCTCCCGCAGTATGCGGATCAAGCATGGCGGCATGATAAATATGTTCTTTTTTGCGGGATAGCACAGCTTCAATGGTGAGATTCTGAACATTGATATTTGTCATGTTCATTGCCGCACATTGAGGCGGTAATGCTCCGACATAAGTTCCCTGTACTCCAGCTCCGTCAACCAGACATGGAATTTCGACGACAGCATCAGATGGCAGATTGGTGATGAACCCGTTATTGAGTACATTGCCGCCGATCTGGTATGGAGTATTGGTAACAATGGCATTGATTATGCCGGAACCGAATTCGTGTGATCTGGTGTGGGTGAGGTGCGGATTCTGTGAAAGTTCTTCATACTGTTTTTTCCAGTTGGCGATTTGGTCGCGGCATCTGCGTGGGTATTCATCGAGCGGAATATTGTATTCGCTGATGAGTTCAGGGTAGCGTGTTTTGATCCAGAATGGTGAATATTCTGCATTGTGTTCGGAAGATTCAGTGATGTAATATCCGAGTTTCTGCATCATTTCAAGTCTGACCATATCGCTGACTTTATCTTCTTTGCGTGTGGCGGCGCGCCATTCCGGCATCATTTCTGCGGTCATTCGTTTGATTTCGGGGTAAATATCTTTGCCGTTTTTTGTAATTTTCAGCAGCCATGCCATGTGGTTGATTCCGGCGACATAAGTGCGGACATCTTTGAGGTATTCATTCAGTTCTTCCGGATCGCGGATGAAACTGCCAAGGAGCGCCCGAGCAACGACTTGGACAGAATGGCACAAGCCGACGGTTTTGACTGAAGTTCCTTTGAGCATGACACCGGTCAGCATCGCCATCGGGTTGGTGTAATTGAGAAACCATGCATTTGGCGCGACTTCTTCAATATCGCGGGCAAAATCGAGCATTACAGGAGCGGTTCGCAAGGTACGGAAAATGCCGCCGATACCGAGAGTGTCGCCGATAGTCTGCTGCAGCCCGAATTTTTTGGGGATTTCAAAATCAATTACTGTTGACGGTTCATAACCGCCGACCTGAATGGCATTGACGATGAAATCTGCATCGCATAGAGCTTTTTTGCGTTCGCTTTCGCCGAGATAACATGAAATTTTTGCCCGGTTGTCATTTATATTTGCGTTCAGCGTATTGACAAGGACGGCTGATTCTTTGAGTCTGTCGGCGTCGATATCATAAAGTGCGATTTCTGAATCTTTGAGTGCATCGCAAAACATGCAGTCTCCGATGATATTTTTGACAAAAACTGTGCTGCCTGCACCCATGAAAGTTATTTTCGGCATAATGTACTCCTTTTGTTGTGTTTTGTTGATTAATATACTTGGTTGAGTGTTTGATTTCAACGGTAAAAAAATGCTTAAAGTATGATTTTTGTGCTTTTTTTGTTTGCAATTAAAAAAAGAAAAAGTATAATATAACATTATGAAAAAATTTTCTGATATACATTTTTTTGTTTTTCCTGAAACTTTGGACAAGTCCTGTCCGCTGGTGTTGAATTGCGGACATGAAGAGGCTGTTTCCAGAAGTTATTATTTTGACGGTGGTAAACGGTTTGAAAGCGGAGTGGCGATTTGGCAGTACACTTTGAGCGGGCAGGGGGTGTTTGAGTATGGCGGTTGCCGCTATGAAGTAAATCCGGGGCAGGCTTTTATTGCGCTTGTTCCGGAGGAGCATCTTTATTATCTGCCGAAAAATTCTGAAAAATGGGAATTTATTTTTTTGACATTGGTTGGTGAAAACAGTATAAATTTATTCAGAGAATACCGCCGCCGTTTTGGTGCAGTTGTAAATTTCAGTCCTGAATCCATGACGGTTAAAAAAGCATGGGAATTGTTTTTTATGGCAAAAGAGCGTGAAATCAAAAATGTTTATCAGCTGTCAGAATTGACGTATTCCTTTATAATGCAAATGTTTGCGGATGGGCAGATGGATGTTGAAAAAAGTATTAATGTTCCTGCTTGGCTTCGGAAGGTGCGTGATTATTGCGCCGGAAATATTGACAGCGATATAATGATTGAAGATTTGGCGGCGATTGCCGGCTGCAGCAAATGGCATTTCAGCCGGCAGTTTGCGTTGTATGAGGGGGTATCGCCGCATCGGTATCTGACTGATTTGCGGATCAAATCTGCTGTCCGGTTGTTGGAAAACAGTACTTTATCCATTAAAGAAATTGCAGAAAAATGCGGTTTTTATGATTTGGCGTATTTTGGAAAAGTTTTTAAATCTTATATGAATGTATCGCCTGAAAAATACAGGAAACTGTTTTGACGGGTTGAAAATATTTCTTTTGATGATATCTTATATAAATAGTAATTCAAACATAATTGCAAGGAGAAAAAATGACTGCTATTATTATTTTTTGTGTGCTTTCAGTATTGCTGGTTGCCGGAAAACTTTTGCGTACTCTGATTCCGCTTTTTCAGAGGTTGTATCTGCCGAGTTCTGTTATTGGCGGTCTTTTGGGATTGATTATTTTTTCTGTTTGCAATAAATATGTTCCTGAGGATATACTTGATGGTATCAAAAAGATTCCGGGATTCATGATCAATGTGATTTTTGCTGCCATTTTTCTCGGTGCAGTTACTCCGACATTAAAGACTGTTTTCAAAACTGCATTTCCTCAAATCTGTATGGGGCAGATACTTGCATGGGGACAATATGCTGTCGGGCTGGGATTGGCCGGGTTGCTTTTTATGCCGCTGTTCGGAGTTAATCCGGCTTTCGGCAATTTGCTTGAAATCGGTTTTCAGGGAGGTCATGGAACTGTCGGCGGCGTGGCTGAAGTTTTCCGCAATTTCAACTGGGAGGATGGAATCGCACTCGGTTATACTGTTGCCACATTCGGAATGATTGCCGGCATTATTATTGGTATGATTCTGGTAAATTGGGCTTTGAAAAAAGGTTATGTCAGGGAAATCCGGATTTTCAATGAGCGCAGTTATATGGAGCGTATAGGGGTTTACAGCTTTGAACAAAGACCATCTGCCGGACTGCAGACGGTTTTCTGTGATTCGATTGATTCTCTGGCGTTTCATGTTTCGCTCATTGGTATTGCCATTCTGATTGGATTCGGGATATTGAAGGGGGTGCAATATCTTGAAATTGCATGTCTGCCCGAAGTTAAGATTCGTGTTTTTAAAGGATTTCCTTTGTTTCCGCTGTGTATGATCGGTGGTGTTTTCCTGCAGTTTTTTCTCAACAAAATAAAACTCGGTTATTTGGTCAACAAGGAACAGATGCAGCGGCTTTCCGGTGCTTCACTTGATTTTCTCGTAGTTGCAGCTGTGGCTACGATTCAGCTTAAAGTCGTTGCAGATAATTTTCTGCCGTTGCTCATCCTGGCGGTCAGTGGAATGATTTTCTGCGTTCTGGTTATTGTTTTTCTCGGACCGAAACTTCTCAAAAATGCGTGGTTTGAAAAAGCAATTGCCGAATTCGGTCAGGCTACCGGCGTTACTGCAACAGGATTGATGCTCCTGCGTACTGTTGACCCCGAAAATAAAACTGAAGCTGCCGCCTCTTTCGGTTACAAACAGCTCATTCATGAGCCGATAATGGGCGGCGGACTTTGGACCGCATTCGCTTTGACTCTCGTTTTCACTATCGGATGGCTGCCTGTATGGATCATCAGCTGTGTCATGCTCGTTTTCTGGGGAATTATTGCCGCGATCGTCATTTGCAAAAAATAATGCAAATATAGCCTCGGCTTGCAGGGGGGATTGATTGGGAATATTGGGAGTTTTGCAGAGTTTTGTCATAAATTTGCGATGAGGCAAAAGATAATGTGATACAATACAGTTTAATGGCAGACAATTTTGCCATCAAAACTCAGGTTGTAAACTGAAATTGAATCTCTGGTATTATGTGAGCGTATGAGTGCAGTACGGAGTGCTTTCAACCTCAAGTCGATTCCTTCGGATGAGTTCGGCATGATCGCGGTGCGTTTCGGACCGTCTGCATAACGGACATAAAATGTCAGGAAGTCCGGATTGCTGACATTGACACCGATAATATCTATGTCGGAGTAATAACGCAAAGTTGTTATGATTATTTTCATCGCATTTACCAATTCCGGAGTTTTTGCATTCGGCTCCAGTTTGAATGATGGCTTTATGCCTGCAATGACAGGCAGACTGCCCGCCGGTATCATGGAATACTGACGCTGCAGGATAATGCCGTCTTCATCGACCAGATATCTCGGATATCTCGGGATCTGGGCGCGGGGGACGCGTTCAATGAGATTGATGCGTATGGTATCGGGCAGTATGCGGCGCACTTCACAATCTTTGCCGCCGGTGATTTTCAGGACATCATTGCGTATTTTATTGCGATCGACCTTGAAAATGCTGATTTTTTTGATTTGCAGGCGGAGTTTTACGGCAAGATAATTGTCCTTGTCATCCCAATATCCATTGCTGATTATCTCAACATTGCGCAAAAGATAGTTGGGATTGTCGATGCATATGGCAAAATAAAGATACCTGCAGAAAAAAATCAGACCGCAGAGAATCAATCCGAAAACGACAAAGAGCAATGTTGCCTTCAGCAGCAGTTTCTGTCCGGCAGACATCGGCTCATGTTTTTTCGGTTCTGCAGATTTTTTAACAGTTTTTTTGTTATCTTTTTTCATAATCACATAAAATATAACATTATTTTGCCGTTTTCACCAGTTGAATTTGAAAAAAAATTGAAAAAAATAAAACAGATGACCGCCGTTTTTACCATTTTGAAGTTATCAGCAATGATTTCCCGGATTTTATTACCGCACATTTTTTGATCTTTTCCATGCGGATTTCTGTGTCGTCGTCACAAAAAATCAAGTTTTGATCAGATTCTTCCAGTTGGATTTTTCCTTGAGTGCTGATGGCGTTTTCGTGAAAATCTTTCATCGTTATTTCATAAAGTGCGCCCAATGTCCC
>JAZSRU010000150.1:0-2323 GCA_045538635.1 Victivallaceae bacterium | reverse complement strand
TATTCAGCATCAGATTTACTATCCGCTGCAATCTCGCGCTTCAAGCGCTCGTACAATGCGTATTTGCTCATAGGCGTCAAAACGGGAGGTCGTCATCGCTTTTTATGATGTCAACCGCAAAAACATCGTTGTCGGGGTTGTTGCCGTTTTCAGCAGGTACCGGAGGCGGCGCAGAAGCAGCGTTGCCGTTGTCGCTTTTACTGCCACAGAAATCAACGCCGTCGGCCAGCAGCTCCCAAGTGACACGATTATTGCCGTCCTTGTCTTGCCATTTGCGAGACTGCATAGAGCCGTGGACAACAATTTCCTTGCCCTTGTGGAAATATCGGGCGATCATCTCACCCAGACCACGCCATGCGATAACATCGAAAAAGTCCGTAATCTTTTCTTCTTTCTGAAAGTCGCGGTCAACAGCAACGGTCAGGGAGCAAACGGATACGCCACTACCGGTATGTCGAAGTTCGGGGTCTCTGGTAAGTCTGCCGTGAATATTGATAGAATTAAGCATTTTTGCCCTCCTTGAGTATGGTGGTCAATTCGGCAGCGCCGTTCTTGCGCGGCACTGCAATATCGTTGATTTCATCATCGGTATGCAAACCCATCAAAGCTTCCGGACAATGCACACGCGCGAAAAAAGCGGCGGCACGGTATGCGAGCATCTGTTCGGGCATCGTAGGCCATTTAGATGTCTCGTTGCCGTATTTATCGGGCTTGTTGTACCAGCCCTCTCTTTTTGCTGTCTGAATAGTGACTTCGGTACCGTTAACTGTTTCACCGTCGGATATTCTCGTGGCAGTAATGTAGCAACCTCTGTTATCCGTGCCGATTTCGCCTGTGTATATGGGCTTTACATCGCAGTATTTACCGTTATTAGCGATCATCGCCATGCAGGCCTGTCCCGACCATGAGGGCTTGCCCTTGACGATGTAGAGATTCTGCATAACAAAAATCGGACTGATATTCATTCGCGCAGCCATTTCAGTTGCTATAAAACAATCCTGCGGCTTGCCTTGATAATTCTGCGGCACAAGTGAAGATTTTGACAGCATCGTCGCCACTCTTAACATATGGTTGAACTGCTCCTCGTTCTGCCAGACGTTCCCCGCCGCCGCAATCGCTGTAGCTTCTGCGACCGGCGCAAGCTGCGCCTGCTCGCCCATAACGGCAATCTGATTCTCGCTCATTGCTATACCTCCATTAAATTTGATATTGAGTATGCCGGATAGCTTGTCCCGTCGCAGTACCAACAATCGGTGTCCGGACGATAGAGCCATGTGCCGGTTATGATTTTCGGGGGATAATTCGGGTTTCGTGGTGTCCATGTCGCCGCGCCGCAGAACATCTTATATCCCTCAGTTTCGAGCATCATTCAACCTCCTTTGCCAACCATGCAGGCAAGCTCAGACTGTTTATTGCGCCATACTTGCCGAGGTAGCCGTACCATTCGCCGCTTGTTTTGCATTCGTGATAAACGCCTATCAGCTCGCGGAAGATGTCATAACCGCGACGGGCGAACAGTTCGTCGACCTGAAAGATATTGACGGAATAGGGCGGCTCTTTCTCGACCACAATAAAAACGAAAACAACCTCTTTGCCGGTGTTTTTTGCTACGCCATCGGAATACATGGCGGTTTGAAAGTCGTAGCCGAAGTTGATTGAATCACGCATAAACTTGTCATTACTTGCGTCGCTCGCGCTCTTGAGGTCTATAACCATCACGCGGTTATCATCCAGAGGTGTTATGCAGTCAACGCGGCACTTGCATTCTTCGCCGGTCATTTCGTCCGTCCAGAAAAATTCCTTTTCGCATTCGCCGGACAGCAGCTGATCGACAAAAGGTGCTCGCCTGAGAGATGCGCACATGGCAGCGGATTTGTTGAAGTCGTCAGCCGAAATAATGGTCTTGCCCTCAGCGCGAAGTAAAAAGTCCGCGTATTCCTCCTTGCCTGCTTTGGTTCTGCGGTCGACGTTTGGGGCGACAATAAACTCGCTGTCGAAGTCATCCGGCTGCAACGCCATCTTATGAAGTGCCTGTCCGAACAGCAGCGCGGGTGTGGGCGGCTGCGGATTGTCTTTGTAGTAGCGGAATTTCTCCGGACTTTCGCTGACTTTCCAGAGTTCTGAACGGCTGATTGCCGGATGCTCGCGGTATTCTTTTTCGGTCATTCCTGCGCCTCCTTTTCAAACTCTTTCATTGCTTCCTCCGCATCGTTGCGGCAAAGTACCATTGCGCTTTTTTTGTGGAGCATGATTGCCAGCGCCGACACCATAGCTTCGGAATATTCCTCGTTTTCGATGATAGCTTTGATGGCAAGGTCATACG
>JAZSRU010000049.1:0-4575 GCA_045538635.1 Victivallaceae bacterium | reverse complement strand
GGGACCCGGATGCGGAAATACCACCGGCCTTTTCTTTCCTGCAAGTAACGATTCATGTCGAAACCTCTGACTGTGCAAAAGAGGTAGCGGTCAATTCTCCACATTGTGGGATAAATGTGGGAAAAATGTGGAGCAAACCCTGTCCCGCTACCAAATTGATGAAAGTGTCAGAAAATAGCGAAAAAGGGGGCAATTTGAGCACAAAAAAACCGTCTTTTCAGACGGTTGAATATGCGATTGGTAGCGGGGGCTGGAATCGAACCAACGGCCTTCAGGTTATGAGCCTGACGAGCTACCACTGCTCCACCCCGCAACATTTTCTTTTGCGTTTCACATAATATAATGCTGTTTTGATTTTTGTCAAGCCGGATTGTTATTTTTTTTGCATTTTTTTAGAAGGTCAGTGTTTCGTGCATGGATATATCTTCCAGATGTGCCGTATCATTCCAACTGATAAGCTGCCACTGCCCGTTGCGATACCGGAATAATGACATGCCAGCATTGCCGCACAAAGGACAAATATTTTCGATCGCAGGCTTGCCGACAGTATGGATCAACATCCTCTGCATCGCTCCGCCGTGTGAAACAAACAATATTTTTTTGCGGGGATTTGCAGCTGCGATTTCATTCATGAAACTGCCGATACGGTTCTGGAAATCATCAATATTTTCTCCCCCCGGAATTGGCGGGACTTCGCCGGATTTTTTAAATGCGTTCATTATTTCCGGGTATTCGACAATCAGTTCGCTGTATGGCCGTCCCTGAAGCTCGCCGAGGTTCCATTCCCGCAGGGATTTGGTTGGAATAACTTGTAATCCGGGATGAAATTCTGCGATAATCCGGGCTGTATCAAAAGCGCGGTTCAGATCGCTGGTATAAACAGCATCGAATTTGCGTTTTTTCAATCTGTTGGCTATTGCGTGTGCCTGCATGATACCGGTTTCGTTCAGCGGAGTATCGTATTGGCCCTGCAGGATACCGGTTTTATTGGCGACAGTTTCGCCGTGGCGGACGACGATGATTTCACAAATATCTGAATTTTCCATTATTTTTCCTCTTGTGCGTATTCAACATTGACGCGTTGTTTCCCTGAATTTTTCTCTTTGAAACGGCGGATTATCAAATCGGCATCGCTTTCGGAAACTTCAACATAGGTGAAGCGGTCGTAACAATCCACTTTGCCGATGTGGTAGGTTTTTATTTTAGTGCGGTTATAAATCATATCGAGGATTTTTTTCGCGCCGAATCCGTCATCTTTGCCGCAGTTGAAGAACAACCGGACATAATTTTTTGATTTTTTGGGCAGACGATCATTTTTCTTTTTTGGTTTTTCCTCTTCGAGTTCGCGGTAGCTGCCGGTTTGGAGTTCATTTTTGCAGAAGTACCGCAGCATGGCGGCGACCAGCATATCCGGGGCAGTATTATCGAGCAGTTTTTCAGCAAAATCCATATAGCATTTGTGGTGATTTTTGGCGGTGATATTCTGCAGGTTTTCACAAATCGAGCTGAAGCGTTTGGCGACAATATCTTGCGGAGATGGCAGTTTTTCTTTGCGGATATCGACTTTGACATCTTGTTTTATGCGGTTCATCCGCCGCACTTCGCCGGGAGTTACAAAAGTTACAGCTCTGCCGTTTTTTCCGGCGCGCCCGGTTCTGCCGATGCGGTGGATATAAATTTCTGAATTTTCCGGAATGGAATAATTTATGACATGGGTCAAGGTGTCAACATCAATGCCGCGGGCAGCGACATCGGTGGCGATAAGGAGTTTGAATTTGCGGGTTTTAAAACCTTCAATAACTTTGATGCGCTGGGATTGATTGATGTCGCCGTGGAGAACTTCGGCTTTGACATTTTTGGCGCGCATTCTCTCGTAAAGTTCATCAGCGTCATCGCGGGTGCGGCAGAAGATTATGCCGTACATATCCGGTTCGTAATCAAGCAGTCGGAGCAATGCATCAAGTTTTTCCTGTCGTTTTACTTCATAATAAATCTGTTCGGTAAGATCGGAATTTGTTGCTTCGGTTTTGACATCGACATGGACATATTCACGCATGAAAGTTTCGGCAATCCGTAAAATTTCTTCCGGCATTGTTGCGGAAAAAAGAAGCATTCTTTTGTCTTCCGGGGTTGCGCGCAGAATCAGTTCTATATCTTCGACAAAGCCCATATTCAACATTTCATCCGCTTCATCGAGAACTGCGAAAGTTATTTGCGACAGGTCAAGTGCGCCGCGTTCCATAAGGTCGATCACGCGTCCCGGAGTACCGACGATGACATCGCATGGTTTATTCAGTTTTTTGAGCTGGATATCAATGGATTGGCCGCCGTAAACTGCCAGAGTTGTGCAATTTGCATCAGCGCTGAGTTCTTCAAATTCTCTGGCGAGCTGGATTGCAAGTTCGCGTGTCGGAGTCAGAACGATTGCCTGCACAAAATTTGCTTTCGGGGTGATGCATTCGATTATCGGCAGGGCAAATGCTGCTGTTTTGCCGGTTCCGGTTTGAGCCTGACCGAGAACATCTTTTTGGCCATCAAGCAGCAGCGGGATCGCCTGTTCCTGAATGGGGGAGGGGGTGGAATAACCTTTTTTGCCGATAGCACGCAAAGTTTTTTCTGTCAAGCCGAGAACTGCGAATTTTTCTGGTAATTGAGCCATATTTTATCTGTCTTCGAGTTTGTTGAGGAGGTGTTGTTTTGAGAATTCGCAGCCGCAATAGTTCTGGCGGTAGAGGTTGTAAGCTTTGGCGAGTGCGAGTGTTTCGAGGTAGCCGTTTTGTTTTTTGAAGTTGAAAAACTCAAAATTTTCAAACATAGTGCCTTCGGTCATGAGCTGTTTTGAATCTTTGTGCGGGCTTATGGAAAGGGTTGTTGTGAAAATGATATGGCGGCGTTCCGCTTCTTCGCTTGCGCGGTTGAAATTGTAGGCAAAACATCTGCCGCAGCGTTTGCCGCGTTCGGGTTCATTTTCGAGTCCCTGTACAGCTGCGAGCCAGTCTTGGTGGCGGTATTCGTCAACGACGAGTTCGAGGCGGTAGATATTGGCCAGTTTCTCCAATTCTTTCAGCCGTTTTTTGAATTCTTCCTCGGTATCGATATTGGAATTTGAATAAAAAAGTATAACTTCGTAGTCCATATTGCGCAGTTTTTCTATGCAGAAAGAGGCGCATACGGCGCAGCAGCAATGCAAAAGAATCTGATTTTTCATTATTCTCCTGTTGATTTTGTCATAAAAAATGTTATATTAGTAGTATTGTATATAATATAACCGCGAAATGCACAATGTTCAAGTATTTTATTAAAAGATTATTATTTTCTGTGGCGATCATCATCGGCGTCATGCTGTTGACTTTCGTACTGTTCAATGTAGCTTCGGGCGATCCTGCGGCTGCGCTGCTTGGCAAAAATGCCACGCCTGAAGAACTTGAAAATATGCGGCACAAACTCGGCAGTGATTTGCCGGTTATTTTCGGATTCTACCGCAAAAGTGAAGTTTTTACTGTTCCGCGCATGCCGCTGGATTTATCCGGTGGTAAATCTGTCGCGCTGAAACGCAATTTTGTTTCGCGTTATCCGGCTTTTGCTGAAATTACTTTCCATGGGACGGTAAACGGCAGAAATTCAGAGGATGGAAATTTTGCCCGCATTGAAATACCTGATTCTGCCGGAGAGTTTGTTTTGAGTGGGGAGGGTACGGTTGAAAATTTGAATATTGTTTGCCGTCAAAGCAATCCGTTCAATTCGCAATTCACCACCTTTCTGACTGAAATCATCAGTTTTGATGGCGTTTTCCCTTATGTTCATTTCTTCAATATGGGAGAATCTCTGCTGACCAATGAAAAAGTTACCGATATCCTCAAGCGTTCCATTGTGCCGTCGTTGCTGCTGATGCTGCCGGTCTATTTCGGTGAACTGTTTTTCGGTATTCTGCTGTCGTTGATTGCGATCGCTTTTAAAGATACATGGATCGACAAAAGTATTCTTCTCTTTTCTGTTGCCGGAATGAGTATCAGTTATCTGGTATTGATAATCTTTTTTCAATGGTTTTTCGGTTTTTACTGCAACTTTTTTCCGGTCTGGGGCAGCGAGGGGATAAGGTATTATATTCTGCCGGTTCTCTGCGGTATTGTTTATGGTATCGGAGGCAATGTCAGGTTTTACAGAACGCTTTTTGCCAACGAATTTCACAAGGAATATATCCGTACCGCCCGCGCCAAAGGATGCGCTTCGCGCCGCATTTACACTAAACATCTTCTCAAAAATGCCGCTATCCCGATCATCGCTCAAAGCAGCTCAACTCTGCCTTTCCTCTTTACCGGCAGTCTGCTGCTTGAAAGCTTTTTCGGCATTCCCGGGCTTGGTTCAGCAAGCATTGACGCCCTCAATAATTCCGACTTTCAGCTCCTCAAAGCTCTCGTTCTTTTCAGCGCAGTTCTCTTTATCTTCTTCAACTTCGCCGCCGATTTTATTTACGCCCTCGTCGATCCGCGCGTCAAAGTGGAGTAGTTGTTTTAGGGGGGCGGAAAAACTTTTTTGCAGGGGGGAAAGAAAAAACCTTTTGAGGAAAGGTTCTTT
>JAZSRU010000164.1:0-4666 GCA_045538635.1 Victivallaceae bacterium | reverse complement strand
ATATATTTTTAAGGAAATAAAAAAAATTCGGAATTGTTTTTATCGGTAACAATAGCAATTCCTCTTAAAATTTTTTGAAAGATGGGGTGCGGGGAAGATAACCTTTTTTCAAAAAGGTGTCTTTCCCGCAGAATCATTTTTGCAAAATATGTTATAAAAAACAAATTACCACAAACGGTTGGCAGTAGTGCTCATGAATCCTGTTTTATAACCGGTTGCGATACCGGGAATATCGGTAGGAATAATATTGCCATATACCATATTCTCTTTAAACACAGTACCTGCATGTCCGTCAGCAAAAGTCGCATTGAAATTCTTTTTGTTGTGGCGGCGCGGCAAACATCCGATAGCACCTGACCATGCATTGCTGTATTGATTAAGGTTGAGAGCATAAAGATTATCGCTTTTATAAGCATTTGCACCGGTACTGACATTATTAATATATCCCATCGGAGAGTCATAGGCAGTCATTACCAGCGACGGATTATAAAGTTTGGACATTGAAACGAGATACAATGTGGAACCCTGAACATCACCGCAGAAGATATTATAAGCAATACTGAAACAACCTTTGAGTTCAGACATTGAATTGGTACCTTCGTTGCTTTCTTCTTCAGTCGGGCAGCGGAAAAGTTTTGATTTTGTAAGTTTTTCCGCAGTTTCAGCAATTGTTGAGCCTTCATAACCGATATAAGGTGCGATTTGGATTACCCAGAAACCGACGCTGCTTGCGTCCATTGAACGGCCGGTCGGCAAAACATTATTGTCATTGCCATATTGCAGAATTGCGGAACCGATAGTTTTCATATTGCCGAGGCAACTGGCAGTACGGGCGCGTTCACGGGCAGAGTTCAATGCGGGCAAAAGCATTCCGGCAAGAATTGCGATAATAGCAATCACAACCAGCAATTCAATAAGAGTGAATTGTTTTTTCATAAAAAATCCTTTTTAAGCATTTAAATTAACATATAATAAATACTGAACAGTTTTTGTTATATATTACCATTGTTCATCTTTGATATATTTTGCACCGTACGCATTCATCAAAGTAGAGTTTGCAGCATTGCCTACGATACCGGAAATATAACAGGGAACGAGATTACCTACGCGGAGTTCTTCTTTATTCATGGTAGCAGCATGACCGTCTGCAAAAGCTGCATTGAAATTCTTTTTGTTATGGCGGCGGGGAACAAGTGCAGCCATAGCAGAATCACCATTTCCATAAGTTGCAAGGGATTGAGAATACAAAGCCTGATTTCTGTAATCATATACTTTTTTATCAGTCCGTTTGTCAATATATCCCATCGGAGAGTCATAAACAACCATTGTCATGGAGGGACGGACAATTGAAGCAGTATTTATATAATATTGTTTGCTGCTGTAAACATCACCTAAATAGACATTATAAGCAATACTGAAACATCCCATCAATTCATCAATATAATCTCCGGAACTGTTGGCTGTATTTTCAGCGGGACAGCGGAAAAGTTTTGATTTAGTCAATTTTTCGCCGATTTCAGCCTCGGTATTACCATCCATCCCCAGATATGTACCAATCTGCAATGCCCAAGTTCCCAGAGCCTTTGCTTCCATATCACGAGCCTGAGGCATGATATTGTATTCTCCGGCATACTGAAAAACAGCCTGTCCGATATTCTTCATATTTGACAGACATGATGCGGTACGGGCGCGGTCACGGGCGGAGTTCAATGCGGGGAGCAGCATACCGGCAAGGATTGCGATGATTGCGATGACGACCAAGAGTTCGATCAAGGTAAATTTAAGACATGTTTTTTTCATAAAAAATCTCCTTTCTTAAGAGTTTAGGTTACTGTACTGTGAAAAATTGAACATTGTCTATATATGAACATTTATCTTTGGCTTTCTCAAAACTGCGCAAATAAACTTTTGCTTTGACAGCTCCGGCAGGAACTTTGCCGCGGAAGCTCATGAATTTCCATTTTTCAGAAGCTCCGGCATACCGGAAAGGAACTCCCGGCTCAGCAATATTTTTGTTTTTGCTGTTGAAGAAAAGGACATAAGCAAAATTTGAACCGCCTTTTTTGGCAAAATGGAACATATATTCCGCCCCGGCTTTGACCGGAACAAAGTTGCTCGAAGCATCATCAATATTTTTGCCGGCATACCCGGCAGAAATGCGGATGCATTTTTTGCCGTCAACGCCATCATCAAACAAAGCTCTGTTACCGCCCCAGACTGCGGCGTTTCCCTTGGCATCAGCTTCTTCAAATGACGGATTTTTGAGCAGGTTTACATGTTTTATCAAATTCAAATTGCCGAAGTATTCCGGTGAATAATTGTGATATCCCGATGTCGGGAAAAGCACCTGATAAATCCCGTTTTCCGCACTTCCGTTAGTCTGACGGCGGAAAATCTGCATCATCAGCGCGGGCATTTTGTCCAAAGTAAACCCGAGGTCGCTCCACGGTATTTGGATCATAGTGGTACGGATATTACCGGATTCAGTTTGTTTCAGTTTGAGGTCACTGGTCCATGACCAGTCAGAGGTATTGATATCAACTGTGCGTCTGCCATCCATGATATTGCCGCCGGCAGTAATTATGTAATGCAGATTTACTGAACGGTTCTGAGCAATGAGGAACAATTCATAACCGTCATCTTTCCAGGTCGGTGCAGCATCACGCTGTTTTGTATTTTTTACCAGCTTATTAATGTATGGCTCTTTGGCAGTCAAATAGAGAGCCAGACCTTTCTGATTGGCGAGCGCATACATCATTGTTGTACTGTCAGATGATACGCTGTTGCCGTTTTTGAGAGTGAATTTGTATTCAGCAGCATATTTCCAGATGCTGTCAGATTTGTAATCCATCGGGATATCTTCATTTACAACCGGCACGCCGACTGTACGGGATGCGGATTTGATGAGATACATAGTTTTGAAAAACGGAGTGAGTTCATCAACCAGAAGTTTGACACGCTTGCCGTAAACAGTTGATTGATCGACTTTATTGAGTGCATCGTGCATGAGCTTTTCAAAAAGTTTAATGTCGTCATAAGTATAAACTGTTGCTTCGCCGCGCTTCATGAAAAGCTCTTCAGCGGTATCCCAGAACTTTTTCATCTCTTTGGCAGCAGGACCGTAAAAGAGTTTATAATATTCATCCAGCAGCGCATTCAAATCCAGATACGGATCCCAAAGCAGCTGACAGCGGACATAATCCTGCAAATGTGTACTGGCAGGCAGACCGAAATCACGCGGCTTGATATATTGATCCCCTCCTCCGGAATAATACCAGCCTTCAGCTTTTTCGCCGACGACATTATTCTCCAGATTGAAACGGATATTATTTTGTGAAAGTTTGGTATAGAGGACGGGGATTCCGCGCATCGGTGGGATGTGATTATAAAGTTCATATGTCCAAACGAGCATTTTCGCATTGCGTTTCTGATATGCTTTGATCAAATCTTCGGTTGCTTTTTTGCCTTCCGGAGTACGCATATTCTGGCGGCGGTAACAGATGCATACATACATATTGTCAGGGATTTCGAGTTCCGGCGGTATGAGATAATTTTCATAAGCAAGAACGCCTATGAATTTACCGGGGTGAGATTTTTTAAGGATTTTAGCAATTTCAATTGCATGATGGAAAACAATATTGGAGAATTTACCTTTTTCGCCGAGGTGCGGAGAGAGAAGTTTCTGGCAGTCGGCACATTCGCAGACTTTAAAAAGTCCGTCCTGCGGAACGATAGGATAAATATTATATTCCGGATTTTGGTCAAAGAAATCCTGCGCCAATTTGGCAAAAGCTTTGATTCCCTCTTTGTGGGTCATGCACAAATTGCCGTAATGATTGGCGGTGGAGAGATTTTTGAAGTCGCGCTGACCGCCGATGAGAGCGAAATATTCAGGATTGGTCTTTTTGAATTTTCCCATGCGGTTGTAACTGTGATTGATTGGATTGCGTTCACCTCCGGCATACAACCGATGATGCCAATGGAGAAATTCCGGACTGCAGGTTTCAAAATAAACTGCGCCGAACATACGCCCCGGAAAAGCCGGAGCATCATATTTTTCGACTGCGGGAACGGAAAAATCCGGATTGCGCGGTATAATTGAACCGAGTTCTTCACCGGGCATATAATGGCGGACACCGGCATATTTTTCCAGAAATTTGTAAACGCCGTGAAGCGTTCCCTTTTCGCCGAATTCGTAAATTTGCAGATCTTTGCGGCAGTAAACAATGGTATGACCGAAATAAGGCTCACCTGTTTGCGGTTTATCACGCCCTGCAATTACTGCATAGTTGTCAGCAACTTTGAGGTAATAACCATCATATTTGATTTTCTTTTCATCAGCGCCAAGCTTGCGTGTTTTATCAGACAAACCAAGATAAACGACAAATTTATCTGCCGGAACTGCTTCATTGGAAGACAGAATTTTAATATCGGCGCCAGTTCTCTTTTTGAGAATATGAACCAACTCATTTGCCGCCATTTTCTGCACCGGATTATTCAAATCCGCAACAGCAATCACCATATTGCTTTTGCCGTTTTTAATGAGGTCGGCACCACTGAGTTCAAAGGCAAAAAACAAACAGGCGAATAAAAAAATCCGCATCCAACTTCCGATAATAAATATTATCGGAAGTTTCCGCGCTGGCGCGGGTGCGGAGCCGCCTGA
>JAZSRU010000116.1:0-17208 GCA_045538635.1 Victivallaceae bacterium | reverse complement strand
ACCGATAAAAACAATTCCGAATTTTTTTTATTTCCTTAAAAATATATCCAATCCACTCTTTCTCAAACCGACCGTTTGAGAAAAGGGACAACTGACGTTGAAAACTTGTAAAATAAGTTATGATTTTATCCAGTCATGACTTATTATAGTTCTTCTTTTCTGCTCAAACAATAGAAAAAGGCTGTTGCTCACCTTTTTTGAGTTTTTGCAACAGCCCATTACTGAAAAAATCAGTTGAGGTTATTTGTTTTCTTCCTCATTCTTTTCATCTTCAGCTTCTTTGAAGACTGCGATATCAGAGAGAGAAACATTACCTTTTACCTGACCGTTGTCCAAGTGGTCAACTTTGCGGTGTTCCAATGCGTAGAACAGTTTGCGCAAGTCAATAACACCGCCGGTAATAAACCAGACAGATGCAACCAGACCGGCACCGATCGGCACGCAGACGCTGACGACGAAGAAGTAGTATCCCCACCATTCCTGCGGCCACGGATCGAAGATGTTCCAAACCAGAACAAGCACGAAGGCAATAATAAAGTGCCATACAATTGAGTAAAAGAACACACTCCAGCTGATGACTTTATCCCAGAAAGAGAATTCCGGAGTGATACCGATAAGCTTGGACAAAATAGTCTTGAATGTCCATTTGACTTTGATATCACCTTTGTTTTCAGTATCATAGATACCGCGATGAAGCATACGATCCAGATTGAAAGGTTCTTTGAAGGTGATAAGAGATACCAGAATATAACCGAGCAAACAGATGAGCATGATGATAAAGTTGATCTCATAAGAGTTGATCGGGAACTTAGTGGGATTCATGCGCCATTCAATGTAAGGTTCAAACGGACCGGAACATGCACGCAGGAATGTATCAAAACTTCCGACCAGACCTTTCTGTTCGATAAAGGGATAAACGATATCGGCCCAGTTACGCTGCAGGAAAATAAAGCTCAAAGCCAGCACCATACCGGAAATAAGAGAGGTGAATGCACCTTTGGTATTACCGAAACGACTGTACAAACCGAAGAGCATCATCGGACCGGCACCGATCCACATCGATGTCATAATCGTAACGAACATATTGACATAGTCAAGCTGTGCCATAAAGAATGAACCGGCGAACCAGACCATACCGCAGAAAATAACGACAATACGGATGATGAGAACATGAGTTTTCGGGGAAACGCCTTCTTTCATGAAAGGCAGCACACAGTCCTGTGCAATAGTCTGAGCAGCACTGAAAAGACGGGTATCATCAGTTGAGAGCATCATCAACAGAATGAACAGAGCAAACAATCCAAGCATACCGCCGGGCAGGATATGACGCAGAGTAACAGGCAGCATCATCTGATGATACAGAGTGTTGAACTGCTGATATCTTGAACGCCCCTCACCGTCATCGCCGAAATGCTTACGGGCGACCTTGAGGTGAGCAGTATCGAGGTTTTCTTCCTGAGAGAGATCCCAGCGAACCTGATTATGTTTTTTATCAACGGTAAACTGAACATATTCTTCAGCAGCTTTTTTGCCAACTGCACCTTTTTTGGCAACTGCACCTTTTTTGGTAACTTTTTCGATTTTGCCGGGCAGACCGACAGCTTTTTCATCGAGAGCGGAGCGTTTTACACGGTTAACTTTATGATGACCGATAGTAATTTCCTCCATCTGAAGAGTTGCAGCAATCTCTGGACCGACGATATTATCGCGTGCAGGCATTGTTGCAAGTTCATTATTAACAGCCTTCTGAATTTCGGGACGATCCCACTGAATCTCAGCAAGAATCATTTTGGCGAGATGGTCGCGAATACCTTTGGCTTCACCGCTTCTTGAAGTATGATTGAGAGTTGCAATAACCAGCAGGACAAGCAGAACGTTGATTGTAGCAGTCAGCATGTTTCTCCATGTTCCCATGATGCCTGCCATTTTACCTTCATGCGGAGTTTTGGCAGCAATACCGGAACTTGTGCCGAGCCAGTTGGCGCGGTTGACAATTGAGCTGTAAACCGAAACCATCAATGCGAAAAGGTTGAAGTCGCGGAATTTGGCGATATCTGTCGGATCAAGGAAATTTTCACCGGAAACATGGTCCATGAGTGCGGGCATAACGACATCGCCCCACGGATATTTGAAAAGAACAAAAAGTGTAAAAAGAATAAGCAGAGGATAGCAGATGAATCCCTGAATAGTATCTGTAACCAGCAATGAAAGTGCACCGCCGATACAGCAGAGAATAACGCACATCGAAATAACGACCAAAGTAATGATCATAAAGGTCGGAATGCGAAGTCCGAAAAGTTCAAAACTTGCGGGCAGACCGATATAATAAATAAGGAAACGGGCAGCCAATGCAGGACACATACAGTTGGCAAGCAGTTCAGCGGTTGAACGCAATGCAGAAGCATAAATACGCAGCGGACGGTTGTAACGCATTTCAAGGAACTGGCCCAAACTCATTGCCTTGGTTTCACGGAAACGGTAGGTACAGAAACCTGTAAGTCCCATAACAACACCGAGCGGCAGCAGAATGTTGTTCCAGAAAATCATTCCGAAACCGGTTTTGTAATGAGCTTCAACATAGCCGATCATAGTGATAACAGCGAGTGCCAGAGCCACGTCACCAACCGAAATAACATAACGGCCGGCCACACGACCTGCGGCAAGATAATCACTCACACCTTTAATGTAGCGGCGTGAATAGAACCCCATTCCCATAATAAACACCATGGGAACGATCATGATGATCCAATCCATCCAATGCATTAGATTTTTTTCCTTTCTTTTCTTTTCTTTTTGTTTTGATTTGTTTACGAAAAAAAGATAATGATACTGTTTACCATAACATGCGAATGCTCAAAAATCAAGTAAAAAAAAAGAAAAAACGGATATTTTATTTCAATAAATCAGCACATTGCAGCATACTGGCGGCGTAATCTGTTGCGCCCTCAGCATTTCCAAGCATCCGGGCAAGTTCCTGAATGCGTTTTTCTCCGTCCAGCAGCAATGCATTTGATACTGTTCTGCCGTCCTCACGGACAAATTTGGCGACCTGCCAGTGAGCATCCGCCATGCAACCGATCTGGGCGAGATGACTTATCGTAATGATTTGACGATACTTACCGAGTTCATGGAGTGCGGCGCCGACTTTATTGGCAGTTTCACCGCCGATATTTGCATCAATTTCATCAAAAATCACCACAGGGATATCATCGACGCGGGCAAGAACGTTTTTGATTGCGAGGAAAAGGCGTGAACGCTCACCGCTGGAAGCGATTTTGCGGAGCGGCAAAACCCGTTCACCGCTGTTTGCGCTGAAAAGTATATCCAGTTCATCCGCACCTGATTCAGAAAATTCAACTGTCTTAAAGCTCCATTCAAAGCAGCATTTTTTAAATCCGAGCGATTCAAGTTCTTGCAGCAAATGAACTTCCAGTTCAGAGGCGGCTTTTTTGCGAATTGCCGTAAGTTTTGCCCCCTCTGCTGCCAGAAGATTTTCTGCCGCTGACAATTTATCCTGCAGTTCACGACGGCACAATGAATAATTTTCACTTTTTGCGAGAATATCTTTTGCCTTATTGTAATGCTCAAAAAGTTCCTGTACTGACGGTCCAAAACGCCGTTTCAAACGATATAACGCATCAAGTCTGTCCTCAATTTCCTGCAATGATTCACCGTCAAGTTCCAATTTTGAGGCGAAAGTATCAAGAGAATTCTGCAAACTGTTCAAAGCTCCGTTGACATTTTCCCCCTCTTCCAGTAATTTTTCAAGCGCACCGTCCGCCAGTTTATCAAGCGAATAAAGTTCACGCATCACTGCAGCAAAAACTTCCGTTACTGAATTTTCTTCTCCACTCAAAATTGCAGAAGCACGACTGGAAATATTTATCAGCTCACGGGCATTGGAAAGCATTTTATGGCGGTTGACAAGTTCATCCTCCTCGTCTTCCGTAAAACCGTATTTTTCAATTCCATCAACAAGTTCACGCGCCTCATCAAGCTCATCAGCATCAGGCAGATGACTGTCAAATTCAGCAAGTTCATACCGTAACGCTTTCACACGGCAGAAAGCAGAACGGTAATCATTCAAATCCACACCGCCGGATTTATCCAGTAATTCAAGCTGACGGCTCTGCGAATTAAGCGACAATTCGTCATCCGGACGGTTGAAATCAAAAAACATTGCCCCCAGTTCCCTGACTGCTTTCAGCGGCACCAAAGTACCATTAACATAACTGCGGGCTGAATTTTCGGACAAAACACGGCGGATTATTATTTCTCCGCCGCAATCTTCAATATCGTATTCTTTCAAAAAAGCATCCGTTCTCACGCGCAAATCATTCCCGACACGCAGAACAGCTTCAATTTCACACTTTTTCTCCCCTTCCCGGATACACTCTCTGTCGGAGCGTCCGCCGAGCAGAACAAAAATCGCACCGATAAGAATCGATTTGCCGCTTCCTGATTCACCGGATATGACATTCAATCCGGATGAAAAAGCGACTTCTGCACTCTCCACCAGAGCAAAATTTTTAATTGAAAGAGAAATCAACATTGGTGTATAAACGCTTTTTTACTTCTTCGGCACTCAAACCGTCAATACGGACAACTTTACGGCGCGAACTGCTCCCCTGGGCGAGCGAACACGCACTTTTGCTGACACCGAGCCATGATGCCATACATTTCAGCAACATTTTATTCGCCTCTCCGTCAACAGGCGGAGCAGTCAAAGCTATCTTCAACATTCCGTCATGCACGCCGACTATCGAACAGCGTGACGACTTTGGTTGAACATAACAGCTCAAGCACGAATAAAGAGGCTCTTTATTTTCCGTCAGCATCTTATTTTACATCTTCAACAACGGCTTCGGACTCAGTTTCAAATGCAGCATCCGGACTGTCGGCGACATCGGCTTCAGGTGTGATATCAACACCATCGGCTTCTGCCGCAACTTCTTCTGCAGCAACAGTTCTGCCCAGCAGAATATTGATTTCAGAAATATCCAGAGTTTCTTTTTCAAGCAATGCCTGAGCCATTTTTTCCAATTCGTCTGCATTTTCTTTCAGCAAGCTGCGGGCGGTATTCAATGCCTCATTTACCAGATTGCGGATGGCAAGGTCAATTTCGCGTGCAGTTTCATTGCCGAGAGAGTCCGGCAGCGGTGCGTCAATGCGGCTGTGCGGATGATTGCGGAACTCACCGTAACGGACAGGCCCGATACCTTCAACCATTCCGAAAGAACAAACCATCATACGCGCAAGTCTTGTTGCATGCTCAATATCCGCACTCGCTCCGGTAGTGATATCACCGAAAATCTGTTCTTCTGCGACTCTGCCGCCCATGGTCATTGCCATTTCAGCCATCAATTCCAGACGGGAACGGGTATAAACATCTTCTTTGGGCATGGTGAAAGTCGCACCGAGATAAGATTGTCCGCGCGGAATGATCGTAACTTTGTGAACCGGAGTTGCATGTTCCATGTGCAATGCAACCAATGCATGCCCCGCCTCATGATAAGCAGTAAGTTTGCGTTCGCGTTCAGTGATCTTGCGGCTTTTGCGTTCGCGGCCGTAGCTGACTTTGTCGCGCGCTTCTTCGAGTTCAGCCTGAGTAACTTTTTCCTTATTTGAGCGTGCAGCAAGAAGTGCCGCTTCATTGCAGAGATTTGCCAAATCCGCCCCGCTGAATCCCGGAGTTGTACGGGCGATGACATCCAGATCAACATTTTCATCCATGCGGATCTTACCGGCATGGATATCAAGTATCTGCCGTCTGCCGTGGATATCCGGAAGATCCATAACCACCTGACGGTCAAAACGCCCGGGACGAAGCAATGCCGGATCAAGTACATCCGGACGGTTGGTGGCAGCCAGCACAATGACACCGGAACGGCTTTCAAGACCGTCCATTTCGACCAGCATGGCATTCAAAGTCTGTTCGCGTTCATCATGACCGCCGCCCATACCGGAAAAACGGGATCTGCCGACGGCGTCGATCTCGTCAATAAAAATCAGACACGGCATATTTTTGCGTGCCTGTTCAAACATATCACGCACACGGCTCGCGCCGACACCGACAAACATTTCAACAAAATCCGAACCGGAAATAGCAAAAAACGGAACTCCCGCCTCACAGGCAACTGCTTTTGCCATCAAAGTTTTACCGGTACCGGGTTCTCCGACCAGCAGACAACCTTTGGGGATTTTGCCGCCGACCATTTTGAATTTGAGCGGATCTTTAAGGAATTCAACGATTTCCGCGATTTCCTCTTTTGCCTCGTCCGCGCCTGCGATATCGGCAAATTTCACATTAAGCTCATCGGGAGATATCATGCGTGCCTTGCTCTTGCCGAATTCAAAAGCACCTTTGTTGGCGTTACGGAACTGGCGGGCGGCAAAAATATAGATGATCACAAAAAGAATTATCAGCGGCAGAACCGATCCGAGCAGAGAAAACCATGAATCATTATTGGGATTGACCTTGACTTCCTTGACTTTTGTCTGCAAAAGATTATCGATTGCATCAGTTTTCTGAACTCTTGTTTTGTAACGGCTGTCTGCACTGGGAGCGGATTTCTGAACTTTACCGCTATCCTGAACAAGGGCGGCATCTTTTTCTGCCTTTTTGGCTGCCGGAGCAGTATTCAAACGGCCGGAAATACTTAAAACACCATTCGGCTCGACATTGATATCAGCACTTGCAATGCCGCCCTTGTTCAATTCTGCAATGAATTGCGACTGATTGAATTCAACGATTTCCTGATGATTGAAATTTTTAAACAAGAGCAAAACACCGATACCAATAAATATCAGCAACCATATCCAAGCTGCTTTGCTTGAATGCTTTATAACTTTTTTATCATCCTGATCTGCCATAAAAAAACCTTATTGCCGGATAAATTAGACAAAACAAGGCAATCTCTCCGACAGGGGAATTGCCTTGCATCAAAAATTCTGTATTATTGCCTGTTGCCGAAAGCCGGCATCAGCGGGCGCCGAATATCTTGCTGCCGATAAAAACAATCGCAGCAATCAATACCAGCACAATAACACCGATCAACAGTTTGATCAATGTGTTGACTTTCTGCTGTTTTGCACGCTGAGCCTGTGCAAACGGTGAAAGATTACTTAAATCACGAACCCCTGCGAGATTCATTTCCGTACTGTTGAGGTCAATGGTATGAGTGCGGGAGATAGTACCGGAATGAGCATTGTCGTTACTGTCATAAAGCATTTCCACAGAACCGAGCTGGATAATATCCGAGTTTTTCAAAACCTGTTCAGTAATGGGAACATTATTGACACGGGTACCATTGGTACTGTCATTATCGCGCAACAGATAACTGCCGTCCTCCTGACGGATAAAATCGCAATGATATGAGCTCAAAGAAGATTCCTTGATACAAATATCCATTCCGTCTTTGCGTCCTACACTCAACTGCTCTTTGTCAAGCTCAAACACAAGACCGCGCATCTTTTCAAAAAGAATAGTAAGTTTGGGATTGTTTGCCATAAAAAACACCTCCGTATTACGATACAAAACTTTACTTGGAGAAATATAATCTTATCTTGCAAAAAAGCAAAACATTTTTCAAAGATTTTTGATTTTTTTTCAATATTTTTTATTTTCTGCTTGCTTTTATCAGTATATAATGATATTTTGAATGGATTTTAATAACAATTCAACCAGCTTTGAAGTATTTTCACAATGAAAAAAATCATAAAATCACTGCTTTTGCCATGCATTGCTGTTTTTTTGACAGTTTCATGCAGCGATAACACCGGCAAAAACAACGGAACTCATTTGAAATTCGGGACTTCCGGAGTCATAAAATCTCTCGATCCGTCTATCGGTTCGGATCTTGTCAGCCGCAACATGTGCGGTATTGTTTATGATACGCTGCTGCAATACGATTATCCGGCAGTGCCATACCAACTTGAACCATCCATGCTGACAAAAATGCCGGAAGTATCTGCGGATGGGACAACTTACAGATTTGAATTGCGCAAAGATCTGTATTTCCATGATTCAGAAATATTTACATCCGTAAATGACCGCCGGGTAACATCAGATGATGTGATCTTTTCATTCAAGCGCATCATGGATGCAAGCCGCAACAGTCCGGTTTACTGGATTTTCCGCAACAAAATAAAAGGAATCAACGACTTCCGCAAAGCCACTCAAACCGATTGCAGCGGCAAATATCCCGATATTGAAGGATTGCGAAAAATAGATGACCGCCGCTTTGAAATAATCCTGAATAATCCGGATTACCGTTTTCTCTATTTTCTCGCACTCCCGAACTGCGGTATTGTTTCGCAAAAAGCTGTCCTCGCTGATCCCGGTATTTTCACAAAATCCCCCATCGGCAGCGGTGCATTCAAAGTGAAAAAATGGCAAAAAGGGTACAAAATCGAATTTGAACGGTTCCATGATTACCGCGAAGAATTTTTCCCCGCCGCCGCATCAATCGCCGACCGTCAGCGCAAACTGCCGCTGGCAGACAATATGACTTTCTACATTTTCAAGCGAAACTTCGCATCATGGCTGCTGTTTCTGCAGAAAGAACTCGATATGGCAGTGCTTGACAAAGACAATCTGGATATCCTCGATGATTCAAACGGCGAACTGCCGCCTGATTTGAAGAAAAAAAATATCAAACTCTACCGTACGCCATCATTTGAACTGCGTTATGTCGGATTCAATTTCCGCGATCCGGTTTTTGCCAACAACCACAAACTCCGTATGGCATTGAGCTGTGCCTACAATCTGCCGCGCCGGTTGAAACATTACAAAGGTCAGCTGCTGCCTGCCCCCGGACCGATTGCACCGGGAGTTGCCGGCAGCAATCCGGATTGGCAGAATCCGTACAGTTACGACCTTGAGCGGGCAAAAAAACTTTTGCGCGAAGCCGGTTATCCGGACGGCATCGATCCGGTAACAAAAGAGCCGCTGACTCTGACATTTGACCTCAACGGCAACTCATCCACCCACCGCCAGCTGGGTGAACTCATGGCTTCGGACATGGCAAAAATCGGAGTCAAAATTATTCCTCAACTCAACAGCAGTCCGCGCTTTTTTGCCAAAATGGCATCGGGGCAGATTCAGCTTTTCTACCTCTCATGGGCGGGAGATTATCCTGATGCGGAAAACTTTCTGCAGCTTTTCTACGGTCCGAATGCCAACAGCTGCAACCGTGCCTGTTACCGCGACCCGGTTTTTGATGCCATGTTCAAAAAAATAATTCCGATGCCGGACTCTGAAGAACGAACCCGGCTTTACCGCGCAATGTCAGATTATATCAGTCAAAAGACACCATGGATATTTGACGGGATTCCGGTTGATTTTCAGCTTACCCATGCGGAACTCGAAAATTTTGCACCGTACAGTTTCAACTTCAACTATCACAAATATTTGAATAAAAAACGCCCCGTACGCTGATAATTTCTTGAAAAAACATAAATTTGTGCTAATTTTATCAAATGAATTTTGAACATTCCCAAACGGAGTCATATGAAACTTTTTTATACAATTCTTGCAATAGCGATCGTGCCGGCAAGTGCGCTTTTTTCATACGCCCTGCTGCGCCTCAATGCAAATAATCTGACATCTTTTGAAAAATTATGCCGCAGCAAAGCTGTCGGAATTATAATCGGGTTCCCTCTTATCTGCTGGTGCGTACCTCATGCGCAAGTTATTGTTTTCGGCTGGGCGGAGGCATATCTCTGGTATGCGGCGATAATTTTAAGTGTGTTGAGTTATTTTTACCTTGATTATCTCACTGCGCGCGCAGTTGGCGGCTTATTTATTGTAGGCGCATACTGCTTTGTCCACGCGGCGTGGGATTTCAAGTTCAAAGGTGCAATTCCACTGACCATCATAAGCTGGATATGGGGAATCATCGGAATATGTATTTCTGCGAAGCCGTCATATCTGCGCGATTTTTTCCGCAAAGCGGCGGCAAATCACAAATTTAAATTTGCAGCTCATCTGTTTCTGTACCTGTCAGCCATAGTATATGGATTTTGCGGTCTGGGAGAATTACTCAAATGATGTCCGCTTATCAAAAAATAATCCTCGATGCCAATGTTCAGTATCCGGAAGATTTCTGCCGCAAAATCGACATTCTGCACAATTTTCTGTATGAATACAACCAAAATGTCAATCTGACACGCATTACGGAATATGAAGATTATATCGTAAAACACATCTGCGATTCATTGCTTTTAGGCGTTGCCTTCAAAGAACTTACAGACAAATCCCTTTCACTCTGCGACATCGGATGCGGTGCGGGTTTTCCATCTCTCGTCCTCGCCTGTGCCTATCCGGAATGGAAAATCACAGCTGTTGACTCAATTGGCAAAAAAACAACTTTTGTGCGCCTCGCTGCCGAAAAACTTGAGCTTGCCAATATCGAAGTCATCACCGGACGCACCAATGAACTCAACCGCAAAAAAGAGTGGCACAACCGCTTCGATATCGTTACAGCTCGCGCCGTCGCCACCGCAAAAACAGTTTATACCGATGCCAAAAACTTCCCGAAGCAAAGCGGCAGATTCATTCTTTACAAAACACCCGACCAGCTTCAGGAAGATTTGCCGGAAATAAAAAAATGCGCCTCTCACAAAAGCTGGAAAGTAACTCCTGTTTTTGAACTTCCGTCCGATGCCGGATCGCGTCAATTTCTCTATTACTGATCCCTTTATTTCCGGTAAATATTCAATGCGGAGCAAAAACGCTTAAATCAAGCTCAAGTTTTACTTTTTTTCCAGCAGACTTATCAATTTGTCCGTCCGCTGCTTCGTAACCATGCTTTCAATATTGCTGAACCCTCTGCAGTTACGGAAAAGTGTATCTTTGGCAAAATAATACTTTTCTTCGATTCTGAAGTATGCTCCGAGAAGTAAACCGGCAAACAAAAGCAGCAGCGCAAATGGCAGAACCTTGCTCAAGCAATGCGAAGCAAAATTGATTTTTCCCGCCTGCCGGATTTCAATCCGCAGTACAGTAATGAGCCACGCCCCCATCAGGATCAGCAGAGCGGAACCGATTATAAAACCGGTTTTGTTGAAATACATAGACATATTCCTGCCGCCCAAAGCATCAATGCGGCTGAAAAGCAGAAATATCACCGGCGGCAGTATTACACCTATGAGAATAATGTTCATCCATGCCCGGCGTGAAAATTTCACCAGCCGGACTTCCTGACCGCACAATTTTCCGGTCAAAGCCGCCAGCAGCAGCAAAATTACAGTCAACACACAACATCCGGCAAAAATCATAAGCTGTCCGCGGTCAAATACCAGATAAGTCAAATAACGCTCAGGCGCAAATATTTCCGGCTTCACATCCACCTTTAATGCCGGCAGCAGCATCGCCCCGAAAATGCCGCCGTATCGAACTGCAGTTTTTCCGCTGTTATCTTCTTTCTGCTTCCATTCAATAAGATCGTTGACGACCGTTCCGTAAAAATCAGTCAATTCTTTATCCTTCAATTTCTGTGCAGACTCATGAAAAATCCCAACAACCGCATTATAAACAAGGTTTTCAATCAAAGTTTCAGAATTGTGCCTTGCCCATTGCAATACAAAATTCCGTCCGGAAGACAGAATCCGGCGGCTCTCATCTTTTCTGCCCTCTTTGTCCAGCAATTCAGCGTAACAGACAACCACCGACGCCAGATAACGCAAATGCGGCAAATTAGGCAGCAATACTTTGGCATATATTCCGACACGCTGGACAGTACCAACGGGATCATCACGCAGCTGCAGCAGACTGACGATCTGCGCCGGACGGTCAAAACTGTACATTTTTACATAAGGTTTCTGCAATGCCTGCTGATAAAAAAACATTGATTTTTCCAATGCCTTACGGTCAATAACTTTATATTCTCTGGACTTTCCATTGTATTTGTAATCGACCGCTTTGCGGGCATAAAAAGCGGTCTCAAGGTAATCAGTACAGCCATTCTGCGGCTCAAGTTTGCGGAGTTTGTCAATTATCTCTGCAAAATGCGGATCTTTAAAATCATTCATCCATGCTAACTGAACCAGCCAAACATAATCATCCGGGCGTATTTTCTGCAATTCCTGATAAGTTATATCATCATGGAAATACCCCTCGACCAATTTTTTATCATTTTCATTATCGGGCATTTTGTCATAATATTCACTGTATTTTCCATCATCAAATCTGATAAGTTTGAACAACTTGATCAAACGCATATCCAAACAGCAAAAAACGCCCGCAGCAAGCAGCAGCAAACTCAATAAAATATACTTTTTCATAAAAACTCCTCTGCGCACTATAAAAATAATGCCGAAAAAATCAACTGATACACCTCGATTAAAATACTGCCGTCGTGCAAAAAAAACAAGTATTACAAATGAAAAAATGATTTTTTTCATTCCGTCATTTGACATTTGTCAGAAACGCTGTATTTTTCTACAAAAATTAACACGGAGTTCAATATGATAACTGCAGACAAAAACAAATGTATCAAATGCGGAGCCTGTATCAACGATTGCGTCGTCAAAGTCATTTCGCGCGATCAGGAAGATTTTCCGTATATGCCGGCCGAACTCGAAAAGTTCTGCCTCAACTGCCAACACTGCCTCGCCATCTGCCCCGAAGGTGCAATAAACTGCAACGGTATTTCTGCCGGCGAATGTGTCCCGAAAGGTACGCTCCCCTCCCCCGATGAAATGCTGAATCTTATCCGCCAACGGCGTTCCATCCGCCGTTATCAGAATGAAAATATTCCTGCCGATATCATGGAAAAACTGAAAAAATCCCTCGCATGGAGCGCGACCGGATGCAACGACCATTCTCTGATATTCAAAGTCATTGAAAACAAAGATGATATGACTTTTTTCCGGCAGACTGCCGCCAATATGCTGCAGCGGCTTTTCAAATGGGGGATATTGAAACTGCTCTATCCGAACATCAAACGCTTTCTGCTTGAAATTCTTAACGGTGAAGATGTTATCTTCCGCAATGCTCCACATATGATAATCTGTGCTGTTTCAAAGAAAGCCCCATGTAAAGAAGCAGATCCATTTATTGCCCTGTCAAACTTTGATATCCTGGCACAAAGTTACGGACTCGGAACTTGCTGGTGCGGCTTTGCCGTTTACGCCTTTAAATTCAACCGCAAAATGCAGAAGCAGCTGAATTTACCCAAAAATTACAAAATTTCCTCGGTCATGCTTTTCGGCAAACCGGCCGTCAGTTACAAACGCGCATCAGCTCCGCCTGACTGTAAATTTCTGTAAGAAAAAATAAAAAGGTGTATTATAAAAGAAGGCTGATTTCTTTCCCCCCTGTGCCACTCATCTTTTTCAAAAAACTCTTGTGTAATTTTACTTTGTAAAAACACGCCAGCGTTAACATCGTACGGGGGGAGTAACAGGCGACATATAGCAGTCACCCCCCTTGCAATAAAAAATCAATCAATGTTCAGTACAGAGCCGATAACACAAAAAAAGACGATCCGTTTACCGGACCGTCTTTTTCTTTTCTCTCAAAACTTAGAGAGAGATGGCATTGCAGGGGCATTCACCGACGCAAGCGCCGCATTCGATGCATTCAGCTTCGTTGATAACGGCAAGACCGTTTTCCATAGTGATTGCATTGACGGGGCAGGCACCGACGCAGGTTTCGCAGCCGCCGCAAACAGCAGTATCGACTTTTGCAGCCATTTTAACTTCTCCTGTTAATGGTTTTATATTGTACTCATGACTCAAAAAGAGTCTTCCATACTATAACATTATTTTTGCAAAAAGCAAATTTTTTTTTAAATTTACTTGTTTTTAACTGCCGGTGCAGCAGCATTTTTATCATCATCCTGATCAATGAACTGTTTTATATCCGGCAGAACTTCCAACAGCGGAGTATATTCACTCAAATCCTGCAGATTGAAATTAGACATACTGCTGACCAGATATCCGTCTGCATTGACAGTACACAAACTGGAATACTGATAAATATTTTTTGCCGCATCGCTGTCGATCATACTGGTATTAAAATTCATCACCATGAATGAATTTGCCACCGGATTTTTCATATTGCCGAACAACTGCGGATTTACGGCAGTCAATTTTTTCTTTTTGCCATTGAGATTAAGCAGCTCATCTGCATTGGCATTGCTGTTATAAATCATGATCTGACCTTTTGCGAAACGCACAGTCACACCGTTGCCGAAACTGCTTGCGGCTGTTGGCATCTGAATGAAATCGAAACCGTTTTTATCTTTCCGCAGCATTCCACCGGCATAAGTTGAAGCTATTTTCCTCAAAACTCCGTTTTTATCCGGAATTATCAGCAGATAATGGAATTCTTCCTCTTTGGCACTGCTGAAAATACCTGCAAAATATTGACCGCTGATATTACGCATCAAATCCGGCATTTTCACTCCGGTATTCATTTCCAGCATCATGACTACGCTTTTGAAATTTTCATCTTTTGCATAATTTTTGTGCATTACAGAATAAAAATTGCTCCAATCCCAATATGCACCCATCCCGATAACAGTATTTTCCGGCAGAGCGGCAAAACTGCTGAAAGATACATTTTTTCTGCCGGGCAAAGCACACAGCATACCATCAGATGTCTGCTTGACCGCTGCAAAAAGTTTATTTGCATACAAATTTTTTCCAACCTGCTTATTGCTGCTGCCGAAAGCCTGCAGCTCATCCAGCTTCAACGCATTCAAAAAAGTCAGCACATTTTTCAAAACCATATTCTGCACAGGATCATTGATGTATGTTTTGCCGAAAACATCCAGCAAAGCGGAGAACTGTTCAGCCAATCCCTCAGTATTCTGATAATGAAAATACAACCCGCCGCGATCAAGATATTTTACGGTACGGTCAAATATTTTCTGCTGGGAATCCGCTCCGCAAAGTCCGCAGGAGCAGCCGCAAAAAAACAGAAAAATGCAAATATTTTTTATTATTTTCATCCTAAAACCTCCTGCCAGTAAGCAATTTGTTTACGAACTTCATTGAATCCGGTTCCACCGGTAACTTCGCGTTTGCCGACACTTGATCCGGGTTCAAACAAAGTCAGGAAATCCGCAGTTGCCTCCGGAATAGTTATCTGCATCTCCTCAAGAGTACACTCATCAAGAGCCTTGTTATTTTCCTTGCAGTATTTGACAAACGCACCTACCCGGTGGTGTGCAGTACGGAAAGGCACGCCCAATTTGACCAATTCTTCAGCGACATCAGTCGCCATCAGAGCCGGATCGCTTGCTGCGGCAGCCATTTTTTCTTTCTTGAGTTCCATACCGGCAAGCATGGGAGGATAAACTCGCAAAATCTTTTTGGCGGTATCCAATGCATCAAAAAGCTGTTCCTTGTCCTCCTGCAAGTCGCGGTTGTATGTGAGCGGCAGACCTTTGCACAAAGTCAGCATTGCCATCAAATCGCCGTAAATGCGGGCGGTTTTGCCTCTGGTAAGTTCCGCGACATCGGGATTTTTCTTCTGCGGCATCAAACTGGAACCGGTACAGAAAGCATCTCCAAGTTCAACAAAATCAAACTCCTGTGAACACCAGAGAATCAAATCTTCACTCAAACGCGAAGTGTGCATTGCAAAAATCGCCAGCGCACTCAAAAGCTCAATCGCAAAATCACGGTCAGCCACCGCATCCATACTGTTGCGGCTGACGCGTGAAAATTTCAAAAGCTCACAAACTTTTTCACGCTGGATCGGCAATGTAGTACCGGCGATCGCACCTGATCCCAGCACCAGCACATTGATTCTTTTGGCACAATCCGCCAGACGCTCCGCATCGCGGTCAAGCATCTCCACGTATGCCAGCAGATGATGAGCGAAAAGCACCGGCTGAGCATGCTGCAAATGAGTGAATCCCGGCATTATTACTGCCGGATTTTCTGCGGCTTTGCCGACCAGTGCGCGCTGAAATTCACGAATCATGTCAATCAGCATACCGATTTCATCGCGCAGGTACAATCTGGTATCCAAAGCAACCTGATCGTTACGGCTGCGGGCGGAATGGACTCTGGCGCCCTCATCTCCGAGTTTGGCGATCAGAGCGCTTTCGATGTTCATATGGATATCTTCGAGTTCAGTTTTGAATTCAAAATCACCATTTTCAATACGGTTGAGGATATTATCAAGTTCCTCGCAAATCATTTCAGCAGTTTTCTGCGGAATGATACCGGCACAGCCGAGCATGACAGCATGAGCTTTGCTGCCCTGAATATCATATTTGTAAAGACGCTTGTCAAAAGAAATTGATTCTGAATAATCTGCCACATCTTGGGAAGTATTTTCGCTGAATCTTCCGCCCCACATTGCCATAATAAAACTCCTGGTTATAGATTTTTAAATTACACAAAACCGGGAACGCAATTCTCAGGCTGCGACATCACAAGCAACGAGTGACCAATCTAAAAATGGTGCCCCCGAAAAAATGTTGCAGGAGACCCAAGAGGAGTTGACTGTCCCGGTATTATGTATAATATAAGTCAAATACAAAAGATATCAAATCAGAAAATCAAAAAAAATACAGCAAAGTTATATTTTTATCCTGTTCAAAACGGCAAAACAGCAGTTTTCGGGGAGAGTTTCAATGACTTTCTCCGGCAGATAGTCTCTGAACACTCTGCTGAAATTCAGAAAATTGCACAACATAGAAATCTTGATACAGGAATTGAAGCACAGATAAATACAAATCAATACAATTTGTTATTGGAGATGTAATATTACCATTTTGAAGTTATCAGCAATGATTTTCCGGATTTTATTACCGCACATTTTTTGATCTTTTCCATGCGGATTTCTGTATCGTCGTCACAAAAAATCAAGTTTTGATCAGATTCTTCCAGTTGGATTTTTCCTTGAGTGCTGATGGCGTTTTCGTGAAAATCTTTCATCGTTATTTCATAAAGTGCGCCCAATGTCCCAAGATCGTTCCATTGGAATGAGGCCTGTTTTACTGCAACATTATCGGCTTTTTCCATGATGGCATAGTCTATGGAAATTTTTTCACAGTTTTCAAAGTCGCTGCGATAATCTGTACCGTTTGTCCACGACACAAGCTTTTCATACAATGCCGGATTATATTTTTGAAATGCTTCAGCAAGTACGCTTATTTTCCATACGAAAATACCGCAGTTCCACCAGTAATTGCCGTCCATCATATAGCGCTGTGCAGTTGCAAAATCCGGTTTTTCCCTGAA
>JAZSRU010000014.1:0-20181 GCA_045538635.1 Victivallaceae bacterium | reverse complement strand
GGCCTCCGACTTCAGCTTGATATTGCCGAGCCAATCAAAATTATTGACGAAATTAGCCTCGCCATTTTCAAGTGTGATAAAACGGGCAAGCTGTTTTTTCAAACATTCGACATTAAAAGCGACTTCATCCATTGAAATCATATTACGCGCGCTTGAGCGTCCGGACGGATCACCGATGGCACCGGTTGCACCGCCGACGAGAACAGTCGGGACATGACCCGCTTTTTGAAGCATGCGCATAGCCATGACCGGCAGCAGATGTCCGACATGCAGACTTGAACCGGTGGGATCGAATCCGCAGTAAAAAACGACTTTTTCGTTATTAAGTTTTTTTTCGATTGCGTTTTCATCGGTCATCTGATAGAGAAAACCGCGATCACGGAGTTCCTGAAAAATGTTGCTCATTTTCTGTTTTCCTTATATATTATAATGTTGAAATTTCAAAAAAAAAGATGTCCGTGCAGGACATCCATTTTATCAAATACAGCAAAACGCGATCATCTCTGCACCGTTAAGTCAGCGTAAAGATAATATCGGTAATAGTTTTGCGCGTTCATTTTTTTCATAAATCGATCCAAAGTTATTGTATAAATACAATTTAGCACAAAACAGCGGATTTGTCAAGTGCAAAAATTTTTTTCTTTGCATAATTTACCATAATAAAATATCAATAAGCACAAATACCTGTATTATTTGCCGAACCGATACAATTTTTTTCTATCAAATTAGCCGGTACTAAAATGCAAAAGTCGCGCCAAAATGCCTTTAAAACGCAAAAAAACGGCATTTTTGCATTTTTTCGTTATCTTTTTTGCAAATATTTCATTTTTCCACTTGTTTATTTGCGATTTTGTGTTATTTTACATCAAATAACAACAATATTGCAAAAAGTCACTTTCAAAGAAGGAAAAAATCATGAGTGAATTTCAAATGCGGGATATTCCGGTCAGTATTGATGATATCATGCATACCGCTTATCTCCAGTACTCCCTCAGCGTTAATGTCGGACGCGCAATCCCCGATGTCCGTGACGGTTTGAAACCCGTCAACCGCCGAATCCTTTACGCCATGCGCCAGCTCGGTCTGACAAAAAGCCACTCTTACGCCAAAAGCGCACGCGTAGTCGGTGAAGTAATCGGTAAGTATCACCCCCACGGCGACTCCAGCGTTTATGATGCCATGGTGCGTCTGGCACAGGACTTTTCAATGCGTGCCATTCTTATCGACGGTCAGGGTAACTTCGGTTCAATCGACGGCGACAAAGCTGCTGCCTACCGTTATACCGAATGCCGTATGGAACGCCTCGCAGAGGAAATGCTTGCCGATATCGACAAAGATACAGTTGATATGCTCCCGACATTTGATGAATCCAACCTCGAACCCGCTGTTCTCCCTGCCCGCTTCCCCCAGCTGCTGGTAAACGGAACCACCGGTATCGGTGTCGGTATGGCAACTACGATCCCGCCGCACAACCTCGGCGAAGTAATTGATGCCACCGTCGCTCTGCTGGACAATCCGCAGGCAACAGTTGATGAACTTATGCAGTACCTCCCCGGTCCCGACTTCCCGACCGGAGCCATCATCCGCGGCAAAGCATCTCTCCGCCGCTTTTATGCTACCGGCCGCGGCAGTATCAAAGTCCGCGCCAAAGCCGACATCGTTGAACATAACGGCAGAGAACGCATCATCATTACCGAAATTCCTTACATGATCAACAAAGAGGATATGGTCAAAAAGATTGCCGATCTCGTCAATGAAAAGAAAATTGTCGGCATCTCCGGTTTGCGCGATGAATCCAGTAAACGCACCGGTATCCGTATTGTAATTGATATCAAACAGAATGCCATGGCAAATGTCATTCTGAATCAGCTTTACACTCACACCTCTTTGGAAACCGGTTACGGCGCGATCATGCTGGTCGTTGACCACAACCGTCCCCGCATCATGAATCTGGTTCAGGTGCTCGAAGCTTACCTCGATCACAGAATGGAAGTCGTCATCCGCCGTTCACAGTTTGATTTGCAGAAGGCCGAAGCACGAGCCCACATCCTCGAAGGCTTCCTCAAAGCTCTCGACAATATTGATGAAGTCGTCAGAATCATCCGCGAATCCCGTACCAAACAGGATGCCGCCGATGCTCTTGTTGCAAGATTTGAATTTTCCAGACTTCAGGTCGCAGCGATCCTTGAAATGCGTCTGCACCAGCTGACCGGACTTTCCGCAGATGAGCTGAATGCTGAGTATCAGGAAAAACTTGCCACTATCAAATATCTCAAAGATTTGCTTGCTTCCCGCGAAATGCGCCTCGCTGTCATTCGTGAGGACCTGCTCGATGTCAAAGCAAAATATGCTGATCCCCGCCGTTCGGAAATCACTCTTGATGATGCTGATCTCAATATTGCCGATCTCATTCCGCGCCACAGCTGTGTTATCACGGTTTCAAATACCGGTTATATCAAACGCGTTCCCGCTGATACTTACAAAACACAGCATCGCGGCGGCAAAGGCATTATCGGCATGAAGACCAAGGATGAAGATTATGTTGAACATCTGTTCAATGCAGACAGCCACGATTTGATATTCTTCTTCACCGACCGCGGCTTCATGTACTGGCTCAATGTCTATGAAATTCCCGAAGGCAGCCGCACCGGCAATGGCAAGGCTATTGTCAATATGATCAAAGTCATGCCGGGTGAAAAGATTTGTGCCATGCTCACCGTCAAAAAAGAGGAATTTGAAGATCCCGACAAATTTATCGTCATGGCTTCACGCCTCGGATATATCAAAAAGACCTCACTTTCACTCTTCAAAAATCTCCGCCGCACCGGACTCCGCGCCCTCGTTATTGAAGAAAACGATGACCTTATCGGTGCCGCGATTTCTTCAAACGGCGATGAAGTCATCCTCTCAACCCGCAAAGGTATGGCTTGCCGCTTCGATCAGACCGATGATCAGATCCGTCCCATGGGCAGAACTGCACGCGGCGTAACCGGTATGCGTTTCAAACTGGACGATGATGATATCGTCAGTATGGAAATCATCCATGAACATGTCGAAGATGCTGAAATCGATGAAAATGATGAAGTTGCAGAAAATGATGAAACTCCCGTTACCGGCAGCGGTCCGCAGGTTCTCGTTATTACCGACGGCGGTATGGGCAAACGCTCATTCGTTTCAACTTACCGCAAAACAAACCGCGGTGCAAAAGGCGTCGTAAGCATCCGTCTTAAAGAAAATGAATCTGTTGTAACTGCACTTCAGATCGCCGATGATGATGAATTGCTCATGACTACTGAATGCGGTCAGCTCGTCCGTATTCCCGCCAATGAGATACGCGCCGTCGGCCGCGCTTCCAAAGGTGTCCGCATCATGAACCTCAATGCCAATGACCGTATCACCGGCGTTGCCAAATTCAAGGAGGTCGAAGGTGCAAAAAACACCGCAACTGAATCAGCAGAAGAATCTGCCGGTGATGCAGAGATTGTTCACGATGCAGTAACTCCAGCTGAAACTGCCGAAAATCAGGAATAATATGCAGAAAATGCATGACATATTCATTGCCCCGGGGGAGATGATAAAACGCCCCCTGGTAATGGGTATTGTCAATACAGCTCCGGATTCATTCAGCGACGGCAATGAGAGTTCAAATGCGTTGGACAAAGCATTGCAAATGTTGGATGACGGAGCTGATATTATTGATATCGGCGGAGAATCGACACGCCCGGGAGCGGCAGAAATATCCGCAGATGTCGAAATAAGCCGCGTCCTCGGAGTGCTGACAAACTTGAAAAAACTGCGCCCAGATGCTCAAGTCAGCGTGGATACCAGAAAATCTCTCTGTGCCAAAGTTTTTCTGGATAACGGAGCTGATATTATCAATGATGTCAGCGGATTGCAGTATTCGCCTGATATGGCAGATATTGCAGCTGAATACGGAGCATACTTGATTATAATGCATTCGATCGGCGGTGGAATTTCCGGCTTGGAGCATAAGTATTCAAATATTTTACAGGAAGTCGGAGATTTTCTTAAAAAGCAGATTGAATTTGCAGTTCAGCGCGGTGTTGAGAGAGAAAAAATCATCATTGATCCGGGACTTGGTTTTTCCAAAACTGCGGCTGAAAATTTTGAACTTTTGCGGAATATCCGCAAACTTACTGCTATTGCGCCGGTACTTATCGGACATTCCAGAAAAAGATTTATCCGGGAAAAGATGAATATTATTCAGGCACATGACGCAGATGAAATATCTGCATTGATATCGGTTTTGAGCGCGGACAACGGCGCATCTGTCCTCCGGGTGCATGATGTCCGCAGAACTGTCGGATTTCTGAATATCAGAGAGGAAATGAGAGAGGAATTGCCAATATGAAAACTGAAAATCTGTTGAATCTGTATGATACGATCACACCGGTATTGGAAATATTGACTATTGCAATATTTATATATATGCTGCTGTATCATTTGCGCCGTACGCGTGCAGTTTTTGTGCTTGCCGGTATGTTTCTGCTGCTGGTGAGTACCATTCTGCTTTTCAGGGTGCTGAACTTTTCAACTCTGTCCGACCTTTTGAGTGAATTGTGGCTGATTATGGCATTTGCAGTTATTGTAATTTTCCAATCAGAATTGCGTCAGGGCTTTGCCAAACTCGGCACATCACTTTTTCTGTTCAAAGGCCAGCAGCAGGAAACAATACATGAACTTCTCAATGCCTGCTGTTCAATGGCAGATGCAAAATGCGGTGCATTGATCATTATTGAAGGCAAAATCCAGATACAGGCAATTATTGAGGAAGCGATCCAGCTTGACAATCCGGTACAGGCAATCGTGTTGGAGTCAATTTTTTATCCGAAATCACCGCTGCACGACGGCGCAGTTATCATCCGTGACGGACGCATAATCGCAGCGCGCGCAATTCTGCCGTTGAGCCGGAATATAAACGTTTCAAAACGCTGGGGGACCAGACACCGCGCAGCAGTAGGTATTACGGAGGAAAGTGACGCAATCGCACTTGTCATTTCCGAGGAAACCGGCGCGATAAGCATTGCCGCCCATGGTGAATTGTGGAAAAATATTCCGCAGGATAAACTCTATGAAATACTTGACTGCATGCTTATCGGCAAAAACAATGACTGTGATATAAACAAAATTCTGGGGAGAAAACATAAATGATTAAAAAAATCTGGAAACAACTCCGTTCTGATTGGGTTCGCGTATTAACTGCATTGGTTATGGCATCTCTTATATACCTTATGCGCTCTGATTTTTTCAACCGAAATACAGTTTCACGGGATATCGACAATGTCCCTGTAACATTGGATTTTCAAAGTTCAAACATCATAAATCTTGGCAGCAATATCCCCAAAACGACACTCACAATTCAGGGCAATCAGGATAAAATATCAGCATTAACTGCAGAACAAATCAAAATTATATTGCCGATCTCACAGAATGATATCGGCAGAGGATTGATAGATTTGACTCCGGAAAATATCAAAACTCCGGCCGGAGTGAAAGTTATCCGTATCCACAATCCGCAAATCACCGTACATCTGGAACAGGTTGACAGCAAAAAAGTCCCGATAGAAATAGTCTTTGACTCTCTGAATAAACTTTCTGCAAACTATTCTGTTGCCAAAGCATCCCCCTTCCCGCGTGAAGTTACGATTTCGGGGCCGCGCTCAAAAATAAAGGATATCAAATCTGTTGCCACCCGGGCAATTCCGCTTGACAGTTCAGTGCAGAACAGTTTTAAATATACTGCAGAAATCTCCGCCCCATCCGGCATTACTACCGTACCTGCCAAAGTTGCCTGTGATATTGAAATCATCCAGAATTTCACAACCCGCATAATAAAAGTTCCCGCCGCATTGCTCATTCCCCCCAAAAAACACCTGCCGCTGGAATTCAAAGTACATCCGCAACAAATCGAATTGAAATTTTCCGGTCCGTCACGCATCGTCCACTTTCTGACCCAGAAAGATTTTTATGTCTTTGTCAATGCAGAAAATATTGCCACTCCCGGAGAATATACCCAGCAGGTTCATTGTCTGTCCAACAATACTGCCGTCCGTATAACTTCGGTAAACCCGTCCCAGGTCACAGTTACGGTACAGAAACAATAAATCAACCAACTCTGTGCTGAACATTGACTGATAATTTGAAAAAATGAGTTTTTGGGGTACAACCCATCCCAATCAGGTGCAGACACTCACGCACCAGCGTATAAAATGTGGATGGATATCCCCTTGCAATAAAAAATAAGTCTGCATTCAGAGCACAGCTGAAAAATAAAAAAGGAAATCATTATGGCTGACAATTTGGAAAATAAAGTTCTTGTCATCACCGGTGCCGGCGGCGGTATCGGCAGCGCAATCTCTGAAAAACTCGCTCAGGAAAAACTCAAAATCGTTCTCCTCGGCGGCAACAATATCTGGAATCTCGAAAAAACCCGCTCCGCCGTTGAAAAATATACTTCATGTCTGGCAATTCCCGGCGACCTCACCGATTTGAATTTCCTTGATGATGCACTGAAAAAAGCCGCTGATACTTTCGGCTCCATAGATATTCTCATCAATAATGCAGGAATGACTCACAATACTCCCATTGAGGATATCTCCGAAGAGCAATTCGACAAAATCATGACGATCAACTGCAAAGTTCCTTTTTTCCTGACTCAGAAAGCCCTGCCTTATCTCAAAAAATCCACTGCTCCGACCATTGTGAATATCGCTTCTGTCGTTGCTCACTCCGGATATCCGATGCAGAGTGTTTACTCCGCTTCCAAACATGCGATGCTCGGTTTCACAAAAAGTCTTGCAGCTGAATATTACAAGGACAACATCCGCGTTCACGCAATCTCTCCCGGCGGAGTTTTTACCGATATGGTCAGGATTTCACGCCCCGATCTGACTTCAGACGGCATGATCCTGAGCGAAGACATTGCAGAAATCGTACATTTTCTGCTGACACACCGCACCAATGCGGTCATTGACGAAATCCTCGTCCACCGCGCCGGAAAAGAACCGTTTCTTGTATAAGTCCGGCAGATACCGGACTTTTCAGAGCTGTTTTTATTTCAGAACGACAAGTGCAAATCCTTCAAAAACCGGCAATTTGACTTCGGTATAATCACCATCGTTTTTAAATTCAACCGGCGTCATATCCGGGGCAAGGCAAACACTGCTTATTTTGCGTCCGGCAGTCAGTATCCTGAATGAACCGTTGACAACTGCGACCGGGTCTTCAACAACCATTGCATTGGCGCGTCTTTCCGGACTGTAAGCAACAATACTGACTGTCAAAGCTTCATCTTTTTCATTGACGATCACGCGGGTGCATGCCGGAAGTTTGCCGACTTCAAACATCGGTTTATCTGTAATGGCAAAAACAATATTCCTTACAATATCACGCAAATGCAATGCGCCGCGGGTCGCATAACCGCTGAAAATATCACCTGCGCACCAGACACATTTGCCTTTGACTGTTACAAAAGGCATTTCCGTTGCTTCCTGCGGCGGAGTATAATAAATCGCATGAGTTCCGGTCCATTGCTGATTGTAATACGGTTTCACCAGCCGTGAAGCAGATTGTGCGCCAACAAGTTTTGCTGCACATGCCGGAGCATAAAGAGAGAGGAACATATCATCAAGTCCATCTTCAAATTCGCCGTTCATCCGGAAATAAACGGGATTCATGCCGCTTTCACCCTGATATTCAATACCCAATTCCGCACCGAATTCACATGCGGCATTTGCTCCGCAGGCAAAAAATGCTCCCCCTTTGGCAATATGTTTGCGGATACGCTCTGCCAGCAAGGGTGAAATTTCCAGTCCTTCAGGCAGCACGAGCAGTTTATACTGATCCCATGATTTTGGACTGTCGGCAATAACAACATCAAACTGAACCTTGAGTTCTTCAAGCATTCTGACTGCGCTGGCAACAGATTTTGATGCGCGCAATTTGTAATCATCCGTACCGTAAACAATAGCAGTATCAGTCAGATTTTCTGCATCATCGAGCCATTTGCCGTATTGCTGAAGTTCAGTATAAACTTCATTGATACGATCAAAAACCGCCTGATCTCTGTCGCCGCGCGGATGAAAATGACCGCCGACATTCGGACGCATTCCGTGCGCCATACCATAAAGCAGATCATATTTCAAACTTTCTTTTGTGCGCAATCCTCCGAAATCTCCCCAGTCATAAAAACGCCCGGTCATATTCAAAATCTGCATCCCCGGTTTGATATTACGGATAAAATGCGCCATTGTCGGCAGAAATTCATATCCCCAACCTGCAGTCGGCAGACATTCACAGTCAAAGAATGTGTCAAGTTCACGCACATTGCCGAAAAGTGGACCGTTGAAATAAAGCATCGGATCGGGAATGATCTCTTTTACCGCCGCAGCGATATCGGTACACAGACTTATGACAGAATCGCGGGAAAAGTTATTGACCGCAGTTTTATCTGTATAATCAATATTTCTTTCCTTCATCATTCTGACACAAGTCGGACATACGCACGGATAACCTACCAGACAGTCAATGAAAAATCCCTGAACCGGATAATTGAATGCAATCTCTCTGATCATTGAAATCAAATGCTGACGGAAAGGTGAATTATAACACGCGGTAATGGCAAACGGTGTAACTTCCCCGAAATGTCCGGAACCGGGAAAATACATAGTTCTCCAATCACTGTGTTCGACCAGTTCCATAGTACTGATACCGCCATTGAGATAAGCGACCAGAGCGATATCTTTTTTCTTGCAGCAATCAGCAAGTTGACCGAAAAGATCATAGTTCAAAGCCGGGTGTCGTGTTCCGATTTTTGTATTGTAATAAGCCATGCCGGCATTGCAGCGGGCATGAAAAGCAATATAATCAACATTACTTTTTTTAGCTTCATCAGTAAAATATTCAGGATCAAAATCTTTACCGACATCAGGATTTTCCATGTGGGTATGATTATCATAAAACAATGCGTATTTAACTTTGTGCATTTTTATTCTCCTTTAGTTAATTGTTTTAATATAATGCAGCACAAAAACAAATGCAAGATAACATTATAAAAAAATAATCAATATCTGTCATGGGCATTATACTTTTCAGAAAAAAACAGCAAAATACATTTGTTTTTTGCATTTTAAAGTATTATATTGTAGAGATAACCAACAAATCCTGAAAATTTCAGACAGAGAGGATGTCAGTTACGATTTTTTCGCCCTGTCAGACAGTTCAGAAACCGGTTCCGGGAAATTCAAGGCTTTTGCCGTCAATATAAAAAAGCATCGTCCATTTGGTGTCAGATGAAGTAACATCAGTGCTTTTGATTGCAATAGATTCTGCGGAACCGTCGCCGTGACAGACATTGGTTTTGCCCTCATGTATGTCAATACCGAGAGATTTATCGTTGGTATGCCATGTAAAACGCGGATATAAGCCGTAATCACCTTTCTCCGCGACAGTCACATAAGATGACGGATAAAGCATTTTGTGAAGTTTGCGGGCACGGTTCCATGAATTTCCTGCACCATTATAAAATCCGTTATCAACATTAGGTCTGTATCCCCAGTAATATGACCAGCGTGCGCTGGGAGTTGAATTTGCCCCCTGCCCCAGAGGATATACCTTGGTGTACTTCGGGAACTCATCTTCATCAACCGTGGAAATTTTTATTTCATTGGGACAGAGCATGACTTTAGGTGCCATACAGGGCAATTTATAACCGAGATAACCGTCAAGATGACGCACCAGCTGGCTGTTCCAGTCAGTATGAGTGACCGGAAGATATTCTTCATTATCAGCGGTATATGCCACAATGGCAGTACCGATCTGGTGCAGATTGCTGATACATGTGGATGAGCGTGCTCGCTCACGCGCCTTATTGAGTGCCGGCAAAAGCATCCCTGCGAGGATCGCGATGATGGCAATAACAACCAGCAGTTCAATAAGAGTAAAACTTACAATATAATTGCATGATTTTCTTTTCTGAATTTTCATTTTTTCTCCTTTATCTTTGGTGAAATGCAGTTTTATTCAAATACAACAGTTCCGTAATTATCAGGGGAATGCCAATTGCCGACCATTCCGAGCTTTGACCATGTGGCATATTCAGTCGGAGCCTTGCCGACATTGCGCTCGCGGGTAATATTGAAGCGCAAATCCTTGCCGTTTGTCCGGAGCTGACTCAAGGGAACAGCCGCTTCGGCACGGAATCCGTCCGCAGTTCTGAAAGAGCGTATTGCCGCCCCTTCCATGAGCTGCCAGCGCATGAGGACGCGGCCTTTGTACGCTGAACTCCAGACATTGTTGTCATTGACGAGGATATGCCAGAAGCGTTTACTTTTTTCTGCAAAGAAGAAAAATTCAACGCAGTTGCCGCGCCAGATATCCATATTGCCGTTTTGGATATTTTTCTGCGAACGGGATAATTTTATATCTTTGTCTTTGTCTTCAACGAGAATGAAAAGTTGATCCTTTGACGCAAGCATTTTAAATGTGGTCTGCGCCGCAAGTTTCGGGTTCATTCGGATAGCTGAAATAAGCTTGACAGGAGCGACTTTTGCCCACTCAGCAGCAGCAGGAAAAGCAGCAGAGCCAGTTTTGCCGACATGAATTTTGATAGTTGCCCTGATATCGGCTTTGTCCATAAGTTCGCCGCGTTCCGCCGCCATGATATCAAAAAGATATTTGCGCAGCAGCATGACGCGTTTATTGTAAACAGGAGCTGAAGCTGTCTCTTTTTCCATGCGTTTGATAAGCTCGTCGATATACTTCAAGGCTTTGATATCATAAATCTCACTCCAGACGATTTTGCGTGCGGTATCGGCATCTACTTTTCTGACGACACCGAGTTTGGAATCTGACCTTGCATCATTGAGCCGCATATCGATTTTACACCATTGTTTTTCAAAATAATCAAAAAGCTCTTTCGCGCTGCCGGCAGCAGGTCCGTAATACAATTTATGATATTCGGCTATCTCTTTTTCAACGTCGCGTGACGGATCGAAAATACAGCGCATATACATATAAACATCAAAATTGCGATAGGTATGGCTCATATTGTGATTTTCATTGAAAGCTCCGGCTGAATGCGATTTTATCGCATTGAGATATTTGCTCATCAAACGGGGATAACTGTCCGGCACACCGGCAAGATAGCGTCCGTGATTGATACATTGATAGATCCACAACGGAGTATTTTCTCTGCCGCAATGATCGCCCCAGAGTTTTATTTTTTCAATATCTCCTGCAAGACGCTTGGGGAAAAGTACATTTCTCGCGCCGGTCAAACAGATGCGGACACGGATATTTTTTGGCAGTTTTGTCTTTTTGGGCATATTGACTTTGGGAGGATAAACGAGAGTGGAAATGTATTTACCGGGATATTTTTTGCCGACATACTCGGCGACTTCGGCAATAAATTTCCAGAGAATTTCAGAGTCGTCATTTACGCATCCCAATTTTTTACGGGTATCCTGACAGCACTGACAGCGGCAGCGGCCGTCTTCACTGGGCGAGTGATCCATGGGATCGATCATGAATTCATCGGGATTCACCATCGGAAACGGCCACAGTGAAGAAGTATATTTCGGCAAACCGGGGAAACCGCATTGTGCAGGAGATTTTCCCGAAAAATAACCGTCAACAGCACGCAGCCAAACCTCTTTGGTGTAGGGATCAGTCCAGCATGAATACTTCGGATTACGGCGGCCGTTGGCAGAGAGAAGATGTGCGGATTTATGCTTGAGCCATTCGGGATTTTTAAAAAGATTGAGTACCTGTTCAGTATGACATCCGGGAACAAGAGTTCGAACAGAAGCATTGTTGCGGATCGCCCAGAGCATGACGTCATTGACATTGTCAGTATATTCTTCGGCGTCCATGTATTGGCTGAACCTCCAGACATCAGCGATCTGACGGTCTGCAAAATGAGGAAGAATATTGCGAGTATGCTCTTTGATGCGGAGAGTTTTGATTTCCGGAATAAATGTATTCTGTTCACCGGGAGCGAGCCAGCGGACGCCGACGGAATCCAAAAAATTGTAAACCGCAATAAGTGTCCCTTTTTGTTCGCAATCAAAGAAAAGATTGACAAAAGACAGTTTCTGTCCTCCGTCAGGTCCGTACAATTCAATACGATCACCTTTGACATTGATCATGAACTGCCGATCTTTGAAAGACGAAACATCACCCATTCCGAGATAAAAATTGATCTTCTTTGACGGTTTGACTGTGACAGTAAATTTTGCAGAAGTTATCGCCTCAAGATATTTTTTCAATTCCTGCGCAGCAAACCTCACCTGCGGTTTTGCATTTGCCGGAATGATAATATCAGCATATGCTTTTCCGTTTTCAGCCACCGTCAGCTCCGCTCCGCAGAGAACGAAGCTGAAAACTGCTGCAAAAAGGAATAGTAATTTTTTCATTTGGAAAGCCTTTCAACTGCCGTTTCTGCTCTGGAGTAATTATATTTGTACGGGATCTTTTTACCCCATGCAACAGCATTTTTGAATGCCTGAAGTGCCTCTTCCTTGTTGCCGAGACGCTCATGAGCATTACCGATCAGCATATAAGCATTATATTTATTGGCGGGATGCTGGCCAGTGATCTGTGTGATGGGAGTGATTACTTCAATGACAGTTTTGTATTCTTTGAAGCAATGCCCGTAAGCTGATGCCAACAGGAAATATGAGTTGTAATACTCATTTGAATTTTTGGAAACTTCAACATTCTGGGCCTGCTTAAGAATATTGATGGCATATTGAGCCTGTGCCGGCCACCAGATGTAAGGAGTTGCAAGATGATTGAGCAGCAGACGGACATCTGTATTTTTAAGACCTTCATCTTCGACAGCAGCTTCCATGAACTTTCTGGCATCGGCGTGTTTTCCCTGTCTGATATAAGTATTGAATTTACCCATAATGGCGTTGCGTTTCTGTACATTATTTACTGCTGAATTCTGTGCCTCGGTATATTTGGCAAGTGCAGTAGTGAAGTCTTTGGCTTTCAGAGCAGCTGCGCCCTCTTTGAGAAGTGCGGCTGGATCAGCGGCCATGATTACGGTACAGAGAGATGCGGCAACGAGAGTTAAAAATTTTTTCATGATAAAATCCTTTCTTTTGGTTGATTTTCTCTATTTAATTTATTTTTCCTGTAGTCTGTTTTTCTTTTAAAGCGGTTTTTATTGCAATATTAAATATTTTCCTGCCTCTCATAAAATCCGGTTTCTCCAAAGCATCGATCAGCATTTGTACCGCGTTCCTGCCTATAGAAGCAAAATCCTGAACGATCGTAGTCATCGGACGGGCGGCAAAATCAGAAATTTCCATACCGCCGAAACCGCAAACGGAAATATCTTCCGGCACACTGATCGAATTTGCATATGCATGCTGCAGAAGTGATGCACCGACATAATCAGATTCACACACAACTGCAGTAATGCCGCATTTTATCAACTCTTTCAATTTAAAATCTCCGGAATAATTATAAACATGCGGCGTCAAGCCATATTTCTGCATGCCGTTCAAATAGCCTTTCAATCGTTTTTGCGAATACTCCTCTTCATTCATTCTGCCGCAATAGGCGATATTTCTGTGACCGTTTTCAAAAAGATAATCCGTAAGCAGAGAAACTCCGGCAATATCATCACTCTCCGCCCCCACTCCGCTAATCTGATTGGAATGATTGACAGTCGCACAAAAAATTTTTTGTTTCAAGCACTTCGGAATAAAAGCTTCTATTACATCTTTATGCAGCTCTCCGGACAGCAAAACACCTTTGACACGCAATGCCTGCAATTTCAAAAGAAGCTCATCCTCCGAACCCGGATCATAGTTAAAAATACGCATAGAATAATCCCTGGCAGATATCTCCTCCAACATGCCGGCCAAAAGACGCCCGCGATATTCGACATTGCGTTTGGTATCAGTCACAAAAGCCAGCAAACGGCTCTTTCCGCTTGCCATCGTACGCGCGTAATCATTTTTGACATATCCGAGTTTGGCAGCGGCGCGTTGTATTTCTTTGACGGTATCCTTGCATATTCCGAATTTAGCCGCATCACCGCGCAAAACAACAGAAACTGTTGATACACTGAAAGATGTAACTTTTGCAATATCCTTTAAAGTTGCCATAAAAAAATACAAATATGCTTGTTTTTTCCATACATCAACTGTATATTTAAGAGGTGTGCATCAGATGGACTGATATTTGAAAAAACTTTTTATCTGCCGACGCATTGCGGATAACTTCTGCGCAAAACGCATGACAAAAAGAAGCAGGACAGCCAGTCTTTGTTCTCCGCACAACCATCATAAATGAAATAACAAAAATATAAGGATCTATATTATGAACACAGACTTCCTCAACACTATCGACAGTAAACAGAATGAACTAAACAAACTTGCTGATGTCCTCTGGGAAAATCCGGAAACCGCTTTCAAAGAATTCAAATCAATGGCCGCCCTCACCTCTTATCTCAAAGAGAATGATTTTACTATTGAAGATAATATTGCAGACATTCCGACTGCATTTATCGCTTCTTTCGGTTCCGGTCATCCGGAAATCGGTTTTATCGCCGAATTTGACGCACTTGCAGGCCTGAGTCAACAGGCAAATGTCCCCTTTCCTGCAAAAGAACCCGGTGTTGAAGACGGTCATGGCTGCGGTCATCACCTTTACGGTACAGGTGCAGTCGCAGCCGCACTCGCGGTTAAAGATTATCTGCTGAAAAGCGGCAAACCCGGCACCGTAAAAGTTCTCGGATGCCCCGGCGAAGAAGGCGGAAGCGGCAAAGCATATATGGCAAGAACCGGAGTATTTTCTTCTCTTGATGCAGCCATGGGCGGACATCCTGAATGTATGTGGGCAGTCCGTACCCGTCCGTCGCTTGCATGCTGCAATATTCTCTATCGTTTTGACGGCAGAGCATCTCATGCCGGGGCGACACCGCATCTCGGACGCAGTGCATTGGATGCAGTTGAACTTATGAATGTGGCAGTAAACTTTCTCCGCGAACACATCCCATATGACAACCGCGTACATTATGCCATAACAGATGCCGGCGGCACAGCTGCCAATATCGTTCAGCCTCATGCCGAAGTAATGTATATGATGCGCGCTAAAAATAATGCCGATTTAAATGCACTCTGTGAGCGTGTCCGCAAATGCGCCGAAGGTGCTGCTATTGCCACCGAAACCACTTTTGACAGTGAATTTCACAGTGCGAGTTCCAATTTGATTACGATTCCGACTTTACAGAAAAATCTTTACAAAGCAATGGCAGCAATTCCACTGCCCCAACCTGATGAAAAAGATATCGCTTTTGCCGAAGAACTTATTAAACACTTTTCCGACCGCAAAGCAGATTTACCGCTTTATCCGACCGAACTTCTGCCGCTGCCGGATGTGATTTCTCCGCATTTCGGTTCTACCGACACCGGAGATGTCAGCTGGAATTGTCCGACTGTACAACTGCATGTCGGCTGCTGGATACCCGGTACCCCCAATCACAGCTGGCAGACTGTTGCACAGGGCAAAAATGGTTTTGCCCGCCGCGCCATGCTTTATACCGGCAAAGCTCTCGCGCTCGCTGCAGTTCAGTTGATGGAAAATCCCGAATTGCTCGCACAGGCTAAAAAAGAACATCTGGAAAAAACAAAAGGCATTTACGAACCTGCCATGCCCGCAGATGTGATGCCGCATCTGTAATAAAACAAACGGAAATTTTTACACAATATGAATAGTTGTGTTTCAAAAATAACTGTTCTTGCAGAGAATGATTCAGCTCCGGGACTCGGAGCTGAACATGGTCTTTCGATGTTGATTGAACACCGGAAAAATAAAATTCTGTTTGACTTCGGAGCAAGCTCAGTGTGGCTTGAAAATGCAAAAAAAATGAATATTGATCTCTCTGATGTCAAACACGCTTTTCTGTCGCACGGTCATAACGATCATACCGGCGGGCTGCAATTTTTTTCCGGAACAATTTTCTGTCATCCTGAAATTGACTCTGCTCATTTCAGTTTGCATCCCGGCAAAGCTCCGGGAAATCTGACCATGCCGTCGGAATCACAAAAAGTTCTGCACAATTCAAAAGTTTTTCATACAGATGAACCTTGTGAAATCCTGCCGGGAATTTTCTGTACCGGAGAAATACCGCGTCTTTCAAATGAAGATTGCGGCGGGCCGTTTTTTACCGGGATTGACGGTGCAGAATGTGATTTTATAACCGATGAATCCGCATTGCTGCTTGACAATGGAACTCTTATTCACGGATGCTGCCACTCCGGTATTATCAATACAGTTGAACATTGCAGCAAAATTTTTCCGGCAATAAAAATCAGAACTGTCATCGGCGGTCTGCACCTGCTCCATGCCGATACAGCAAGACTCGACCAAACTGCCGCATTCCTCAAAAGTTGCGGTATTGAAAAACTTTATCTCATGCATTGTACCGGCAATGATGCCATCGTATTTCTGCGGCACAATCTCACGGAATGTGATATCCGGACGATCCGGGGCGGAGATATTATCACTGTTTAACGGCAGGCAAACATCTGCAGATTGGAGAAAAATATGATAAATCAGCCATACGCGATATTTGATATGGACGGCACTCTGCTTGATTCGATGCCGTACTGGAGAAACATTCTTGCCGAATATCTCGGCAAACCTATTTCCAAAGAATATGCTGAAAAAATCGCCAATATCAATGTTACTGAATCTGTTGCACTGACTGTAAAAACTTTTAATCTGCAAAAAAGTGTACAGCAGGTTTTCAATGAAATGTGCGAACTCATGAACTTCCATTATCTCAATCATGTAACGCCCAAAAAAGGTATTCATGAATATCTTGCAAAGCTCAAAGAAAACAAGGTCAGAATGTGTGTTGCGTCAGCCTCTCCGCGCAATCTGATACAAAACGCGCTTACACATTTCGGGATAGCAGAAAACTTTGAATTTATATGCAGTACCGAAGACGGTTTCTGTGACAAAAGCAATCCGGAGATTTATCTTTATTGTGCAAACCGTTTTCAATCTCACCCGCAGGAAGTTGCTGTTTTTGAAGATTCATATTCTGCGATAATAACTGCAAAAAAGGCGGATTTCCCCGTAATTGCCATCTATGATGAAACCCAGAAAGACAACTGGCAGCAGATAATCAGCATTGCCGACCGCTTTAAAATCAACTGGTGAAAATTTTATCGGCTGCGCCGGCGGAACTGCATCGGCGGCATACCGAAACGCTTTTTAAACTGTTTGGAAAAAAAGTAAACATCATCCCATCCGGCGGCATCTGCGATCTCCGCTATTCTCATATCACTTTCCTGCAAATAATGCACTGCCATATTGAAACGGTTGTGCAGCAGAAATGCTTTCGGCGCAAAACCTGAATGCTGCTGAAACAAACGGCGGAAATGCGCATACGAAACTCCGGCTTTTTTCGCCCATTGCCGGAAATCATGTTCCTTGACAGGATTGGCGATGATCGCCTCCTCACATTCATTCAAAATTTTTTCATAATAACGCAGTGCGCTTGATTGGATCGCACGCTCATCCTGAATGATAAACAACAGACGGTCAAGCAGATGCACCACTTTTAACGATTTTTTGTCATGCAGCAGTTCGACCTGCAGCTGATGCATCAATCCGGCAAAACGCACCGGATCATGAATTGCAATCAATTCAGGCTTATCATTATCCAGCAAACCTGCTGCTATATAATCCTGCACCCTCTCCCCGATAAATGTCACATAACTGTGATGCCGCACATGGCCTGCCGCCGGCATGGAGTAATGATAAAAATATCCCGGTTTATTGAAAAAAACATAACTGCCGCTGACTGTCTGCGGAGCATCACTGTCAACTGCAAATTCCAGTCCGCTCTCATGGTTGTACTGAATACCGTAACTGTCAAAAGTACGGTTGATATCAGAATCGTAATTTCTGTCATCTCCGCAATAAAGAAATTGAATGTTTGAATAAAGTGCCATTTTGCGCAAAAACTCCAAAAAAAGTATATTTAGTCCATTGATTTTTTCATATTATAATGTATAATATATACGCAGAAATACAAATTTTTTTAACCATAAAAAGGAGTTTTTTTATGAAATACGGTGTTGCAGATTACGGAATCAATGTTTACAACGGCGATCTTTACGACCTTGAAGAACGCCTTACAATGCTCAAATCAATCGGATACGACGGTCTTGAAAGACTTTCTGCCTCTGAAACTGCTTTTGCTTTGCAGAATGCCGCAACATTCCGCAAACACGGAATGAGCTTTGCAACTGCTGTAGGTACAAAAATTGAACAGGCAATTCAATGGTCAGCCGCTTTCGGTTGTGAATATATCTGGATTTCCGTCGGCCCTGCCACCCGCAATGTCAATATTGATGTTTTCTGCCGCCGCGCCAACAAACTTCTTGAAGCCTGCAAAAAATACAACCTCAAAGGCGCACTTCACAACCACTTGGGTTCAGTCATTGAATCACAGGATGAACTTGATTACTTTATGAAAAAATGCCCCGATGCAAGCTTGCTGCTCGATATCGGTCATCTCCACGGCGCAAACGGCGACAACATGAAAGCTCTCGAAAAATATTACGACCGCCTCGCCTCCATCCACTTCAAAGACGTCTTTATCAAAAATCCCGGCGCTTCCGAATGGAGCGACCGTCTGCGTTTCTGCGAACTCGGCGGCGGCAACGACAATTTGGATTATCAGAGTGTCGCACAGTTCCTCAAAGACAAAAAATATGACAAATGGGTTCTCGTTGAACACGATACTCATTTGAATCCTCCGGTTGAAGACTTGGCAGTCAGCATCAATGAATTGAAAAAGATTTTAGGTTGAGTTTAATATAAGGATTAAAAATTATGGATAAAATCAGAATTGGTTTGTGCGGCATCGGCCGTGCCGGATGGGGAATGCATCTGGGCGAAGTTGCCCTCTATCCCGATGTTTTTGAGTTCAAAGGCTCTTGCGACATCGTCCCCGAACGCATGGAAGCAATGGCAAAACGCTTTCCCGGCTGCAAGGCATATCCCAAATATGAAGATATGATCAATTCTCCGGAAATCGATCTTGTTGTCGTCGCTCCTCCCTCAAAATTCCATGTTGATTATGCAGTCAAAGCTCTCGAAGCCGGCAAATATGTTCTCATCGAAAAACCGATCGGTCTGAATGTCGCTGAAGCCAAAGTTCTCGCTGAAGCCAACAAAAAATATCCCGGCAAACTTTTCTGCCGTCACAACCGCCGTTTTGAAGAACATTTTCAGTATGTCAAAGAAATTATTGATTCCGGCGTACTCGGCAGAATTCATGAAATCAAACTTTGCCGTCACAGCTATTCACGCCGCAATGACTGGCAGACTCTCACTTCATGCGGCGGCGGTCAGCTCAACAACTGGGGGCCGCACCTCATTGATCAGGCTCTGCAATATCTTGACTATGAAGTTGAAAGCCTCTGGGCGGATTTGCAGCTCGTTGCTGCAACCGGCGATGCCGAGGACCATGTCAAAGCTGTTTTCCGCGGCAAATCCGGCAGAGTTGTCGATATTGAAATTTCCGGCGGAGTCGCTTACGGTATGCCGATCTGTACCGTTTACGGTCAGTACGGTTCTATTCAGGTCATTGAGGAAAAGAAACTAAAAATCAAACGCCTCGACCTCGATAAATGTTCAGCTCCCGTTCCTGCAACCGAAGCTGTTCCGCCAATCAAACTCGGCGACTTCGGAGCAGATGCCACCAAACGCGATGCCAAAGCTGACCGCGCTGTTTTCGACAATGTCGGCGGCTTGGTCTGGATAGAGGAAACTCTCGACTGCACTCCCGCCAACGGCGCAACTTTGAACGATACTTACAAGCATATTGCCGCCGCAATTAAAAAAGGTGTCCCCTTCCCCATCAAGTTTGAGGAAGCATTCGCTGTTGTTGAATACACTGAAAAAATCCGTGAACTCGCAAAAGCATGATATAATATACATTATCGGAAGTTGTTTAGGAAGGCGGAAAAACTTTTTTCTTGATTAAAAGAAAAAAGATTTTTCCGCCTCCCTGAAACCCTCCACCTTTTCAAAAAAGAAAAGGGTACTTTTTGAATAAAGTATATAAGCTCTCTTGTAATCACAATAGCGCGGTCAGCGCCGCGAGGTCTGAAGCGGTTACGA
>JAZSRU010000071.1:0-10930 GCA_045538635.1 Victivallaceae bacterium | reverse complement strand
CTTCCCACTATTCTCAAGCCTCTCAAACTTCTCATTTTATGCGGCACGCGTTGTTCAGGCGGCTCCGCACCCGCGCCAGCGTGTCAACTTCCTATAATGTATATTATATCATGTTTGTTGATTTTGCTTATACTTTTTCTCAAACTTCCCACTATTCTCAATTCTCTCAATTATCACATTATACCACAACTTCGTAATATACACCAAAAACCATTTTTGTCAAGTCTGCAAAATCCCGCCTACCCTCATATAAAAACAGCTGTTCAAAAATTTGAACTGAAAAAAATATGATTTTTTTTACTTTGCTCTTGCAAATTGCTTTTTTTCTGTTATAATACCACTGAGATAAAAGGAGTTTGCAATATGAAGAAAAAATCAACAAAAAAACTGCACCAGACAATACCCCCCGATGATTATATCGTAGGTACTGTTTCCACCACCGCCGCCGGCTACGGCTTCTTCAAACCCGACAGCACCGGCTCCGGAAAACAAGTTGATGAAGTCTTCATCCCCGCCAAATACCTCTATGACGCAATGGACGGCGACCGGGTAAAAGTTGTCCTGCTCCCGCCACGCCCACGCACCGATGATGCATTGAAAGGTCCGGCCGGAAAAATCATCGGTATCGTGGAACGCAAATATTCAAAAATCGTCGCTGAAGTCATCCCCGGCAACTTTGTCCGTCCGCTCAACCGCAAAATAAATTTTGACTTTGAAATCGCCCGCGGCTTCAAAAACAAGGCAAAAAACGGCGAATGGGTCGAAGTCGAACTCGCTCAGAATGATCCCGCTAAACCGCTCCGCGCCAAAATTGTCCGCTCAATCGGCGAAAGCGGAACTGTTCAGGGCGACCTCGATGCTGTCGTTGCAGAATACGGCCTCGCCGCCCCCTACTCCGATGCGGAAAACGCCGCCGCAAACGCCATTGAACCGCGCACCATCGAACGGGAAGATTTCACCTCCGAATGGACAGTAACTATCGACCCCGTCGATGCAAAAGACTTCGATGACGCTATCAGTATGAAAATACCGCGCGGCGGAAAAATCGCAGAAATCGGTGTGCATATTGCCGATGTGGCAGCCTTCATCACGCCCAAAAGCGATTTTGACAAAGCCGCTTTCAAACGCGGCTTCACCGCTTATCTCCCCGGACGCACGCTCCCGATGCTCCCCAAAGACCTGACCGCCAAAATCAGTCTGCAGCAGGACCATGAATCCATCGCTCACAGCGTCATCCTGAAAATCGACCTCAAATCCGGCAGAATAATTGAGGGCCGCAGATGTCATACGATCATCAAAGTCGATCGCCGTCTTGACTATGACACAGTTCAGAATTTTATTGACAATCCCCAAAAACTGCCGGAAAACTGGGACAAAAATTTTGCTGCCAAAATTGCAAAACTTGTCGATATTACACAAAAAATGCGCAAATACCGTTTGCAGAAAGAAAAATTTATCGATCTCCCCATCCCCGAAGTCCGCGTTATCTGCGATGAGAACGCAAACACCATAACCGGTCTTTCCGTTAAGGAACAGCGTCCGGCGGATTTCACCGTTGAGGAATGTATGCTTGCCGCCAATTCATGGATCGGTGAAATGCTGACCGAAAAAAATATCCCCGGCCTTTTCCGTGTGCATCCACTCCCTGATGCAGAAAAAATTCTCGATTTCTCGGAAATGATCGCCGCCAATTTCGGCTTTTATCCCGGCGATCTCACTTCACGCGAAAGCTGCAATGCGTTTATTGAAAAACTCCCTGATGATGAACGGAAAACGATTATTTTAAGCCTTTTCCTCCGCTCACTGCCGCGTGCTTTTTATCAGGAATCTCCGGAGCTGCACTTCGGCCTGGGCAAAGGCAGATACACTCACTTCACCAGTCCGATACGCCGCTATACCGATCTCGTCGTGCATCAGCAACTGTGGAATTACGACACCAAACAGCGTCTGAAGCCGAAAGATTCATTTGCAAAACTCGGACTCGATCTCTCCGAAAAAGAGGAAATCAACGATAATGCATATTTCGCAGCATCCGACCGCTTGAAACTGCGCTATCTGCAGGAACTGCTGGAAAAAAGTTCACTCAATTTCTATGAAGGCATTATTTCCAAAGTCAGTACTGCCGGATTGACCGTTGATATTTCAACTCTCGGTTTGAGCGGTTTTGTCCGCATCGAAGACCTGCCGGGAAACTTTTACAAAACCGAACAGGGCCTCCGCAGTGAACGCGGAAACCGCAGATTCAAAATCGGCGATTACATACCGCTGCGGCTGTATGAAGTTGACTTCATCCGCGGCACAGCTTACTTCAAACTCTCAAATTAAGGATTGCTATGAAAAAATTATTTCTTCTGTTTATCTTACTGGCGGCATTGCCGCTTGCAGCCCTCCCCTCCGGCAGTTACGATTGGGCAAAAGGCGCAAAACTCCACGACGGCGTGCTGCATGCCTATATGGAACTGAAAGATCCGCGTCCGATGAAAATCAATACTGTACAAGTCGATCTTCATTCGCCGGGAATCGATTTTATCGCCACTGCAGCCGATAAAGATTACGGCAAACCGATGCCCGATTTTCCGCAAATGACAATTCAAACCAAAAGACTCAAGGTCCGTGAATTCATGAAGCAGAAACGCGCCGAAGGTTATGATATCCTCGTTGCCGCAAATTCAACTCCATGGGGGCCATGGCGCAAACCTTACACTCATATTTACGCAGGTAATATCGGTCTGGTCATCTCCGACGGAAATATTGTTGCAGACAAAAAGAAAAACATCCCCGCTTTCACCGTAACCAAAGACAACAAAGTGGAGATCCGCATCGTCAAAGGCGATGAAGACAGAAAAAATTTCCGTATCGCCCTTGCCGGATTCTCCATCATCCTCAAAGATGCAAAAGTTGTAATAAAATACAAAGACTATCACCCGCGCACCTGTTACGGTATTTCCGCCGACGGCAGATATCTCTATCTGATGACTGTTGACGGCAGACAGAAATTTATCAGCGAGGGCGCAAGTGTCGTCGAATGTGCTGAACTGCTGCGTTACTTCGGCGCAGCTGACGGTATCAACATGGACGGAGGCGGCTCAACCACACTCGTCAACTGGAACAGCAAAAAAAATAAAGCAGAAGTTCTCTCGCATCAGGCTTTCGGCGGTGAACGCCGTGTCGCAACTTCGCTCGGTATTATCAGAAAGAAAAAATAATATCTATGAAAAAATTTCAGGACAAATCTGCATCACTTCCCTTGCAGAAATTAAAAACTCAATGCAATAACTGTGAAAAAGCTCTGGAAACTGTCTTTCTTGCAGTTTTCGGAGAACACAAAGTTCTTGACCGCATTTTAAGTGCCTATTTCCGCAGCAACCGACAACTCGGTTCACGCGACAGACAACTTATTTCAGAGGGAATTTATGCAGTTTTCCGCCACCTCGGCATCGTCATCAAACTGCTGCCGGTCGCAGCTCAACAGGAACTGCTGCAAAAAGGAATCATCCCCGACAGGAAATATACCGGCAGAATGCTTTACTGTGCGCTCACGCTTTCACAATGCCGTTTTGCCGCCATGGATGTCTGGGTAAAAGTTGAAAATGCCCCGCGCATAAACCATGCAGACAGCATTGAAGAACAGGGAAATACCATTCTGAAATACTTTGATATTCCGAAAAAATTGGGCAAAGATGATTTCATTCCGTCTCATCTGCGGGAACTTTTTTCTCCATCCGTCGATGCTGATAAATACATCGAACTCATCAACCGCCGCCCCCCGATGTGGCTCCGGCTGCAGGGCGACAAAAATACAGTTTGTGCCGAATTTGAAGCAAATAATATACAATTTGCAGAACATCCGCTCCTCGATGATGCTCTCTGCATTTATCAACCGAAAGTCAATCTGCGCACGCTCAAATCCTTTCAGAACGGACTTTTTGAGGTTCAGGATGCCGCATCACAGCTCATCGGCAAAGTTTGCGCACCGCAGAAAAATTACCGCGTTCTCGACCTCTGCGCCGGAGCAGGCGGCAAAACTCTCCAGCTCGCCTCCATGATGCAGCGCAAAGGTACTGTCGTAGCCTGCGACATCCGCGAATATAAACTTCAGGAACTCAAACTCCGCGCCCGCCGCGCACAATTCCCCAATATCCAATGCAAACCGTATGACGGAAAAGAGTTGAAGAAAAATTACAAAATGAATTTCGATCTCGTTCTCGTGGATGCACCATGCAGCTGTTCCGGAGTCTGGCGCCGCAATCCGGACGGAGTATTCACATTTGATACTGCGGAACTCGAAGAAATCACCAAAATTCAGTCCAATCTTCTGGATTATGCCGCCGCCGGAGTCAAACATGAGGGATATCTCGTTTATGCCACATGTTCGGTTTTTGCACGCGAAAATGAAGATATCGTAAATGACTTTCTCAGCCGCCACGAAGAATACCGTATCGTCAAATTTGAAAATCCGCTCGTCAAAGGTGCGATTTGCGAAAACGGAATGTTCCAATGCGATATGAACATACTCGATTCAGACTCAATGTTTGTCGCTAAACTGCAAAGGAAATAATTATGCAGCCCATTTTCAATATTGTACTTTTTGAGCCGGAAATCCCGCAAAATACCGGCAGTATCGGCAGGATGTGCGTTTCAACCGACACCAAACTGCATCTCATCAAACCGCTCGGTTTTGAATTGAGCGACAAATATCTCAAGCGCGCCGGAATGGATTACTGGCAGTATCTTGATTTAACGATTTACGAAAACTGGCAGGATTTTCTTGACAGAAATCCAAACGCCGTTCTGTATTTTTTCTCGACCAAAACAGAACGCAGTTTCTGGCAATGTCCATACGAAAACAACTCGTTCCTGGTCTTCGGCAGCGAGTCAAAAGGGCTTGAGCCTGCCATGTACGAAAAATATCAGGATCAACTCTATACGATCCCTATGACAGGTAAATTTCACCGCAGCCTGAATCTGGCATGCAGTACAGGAATTGTTTTATATGAAGGTTTAAGGAGGTTTGAAAAATGAATTATTTCCGCTATTATCTGATGCTTCTTATCGGCGTGTTTTTTCTGGTCGGTTTCCTGATTATCGCAGGCTCACTGTTTCTCGCGCTGCTTCCGGTAATTGTACCGATTACGATACTGCTGATAATTTTCGCACTTTTAAGCGGCCGCAAAAGAACTGTCGTTTTTACCGCAGAAAAACAGGAAAATGAGCGTCCCGTCCCCCCTGCCTCACAGGACACTATTGACATTTCAGCCATCGAAGTCAAAGACGACAAATAAACAGACCAACTCTGTTCAGCAAAAAAACTCAACTGCAGAAAATCACTTCTCCCGTGAATAAAGATATTCTATGAGAGATTCAAGATTTTTGCGCCCCTTGTTCATCGGGAAATGGCTCAATGCATCAAGCGCACCGTCAAAACAATGTACGGTTTCAGCTTTGACAAAATCATACGCGCCGGCTCTTACCATGGCATTGCGCGCGGATTCAATATCCGCCTGCGACAAATTCTCTCTGCCGAGAACATTGCGGATTATTTCAACGGATATATCATCGCCCATTTCCAGAGTTTTCAGCAGCAGCACAGTAGGTTTGCGCTCGCGCAAATCGGAGCCGATATCCTTACCGAGTTTGCTCTCTTCCCCGAATGTTCCAAGAATATCGTCCTGCAGCTGAAAAGCCCGCCCGAGATACATGGCAAAATCTGAAATATGTTCAAATTCATGACCTTTATCATATCCGAGAGCCGCCATTGCGCCCAATTCACAGGCACAGCGGAACAAGGCTCCGGTTTTCAAATCTATCATGCGCAGAACTTCCGCAACTGTAATATCTTCAAGTTTTTTTGCCGCCAGCTCAACATCCAATGCTTCTCCGCTGATAAGTTCAACATTGGCACGCAATTCCAGACGGCGGACCATTTGCAAGACCAGTTCCGGAGCAAGTTTTGCCTCAATGCCGCCGCGGATAAGCAGATCGACCGCCCAACCCTGCTGCAGATCACCGCAAAGAATAGCCATATCACGGCCGTATTTCTCCGCACGCAGAGTTTTTTCAAAAGCATTGCGCGCGACTTCCGCCAGAGCAATATGAGTGGTCGGTGCATTGCGGCGCATGATATCTTCATCAATAATATCATCATGAACCAGAGTCCAATTGTGCCATACCTCCAGCGAGGCGGCACATTTTTCCAACCCGCTGCGCACTTCGCCGCCGCACATATTATAACACCAGAAAAACAATGCCGGACGCAATCTTTTGCCGCCGCGTGCAGGATAATCATACATACCTTCACGCAAATATTCAGGTTTGACATTTTTTCCATAACTGTCTGATTTTACGGTATTTGTAATATCATCTGCAATTTTTTTGATATCTTCAAGCATAATAAAACCTTTCGTTGTTTTTCTAAAAATAATGCTTTTTGCTAAAAGGTCAAATTTTTTTTTGATTTTATTGCATATTTTCAGCAATAAAGTAACAGTTATTTCGTATTAAAGTATAAATATACACGCATATTTATTAAGTAATGGAGAAGAATATGAAAAAATTTGTATCTATCGCAGTAATTCTGCTCATTATCGCTGCCGCACTCTTTGCTGTACGCTATTTTTACAAAAACAGTTTCACCGGCAGCAAAAGCAAACTCATTATCAATACAGAACCGCTTTCCCGCAATAATGTCGTACGCACAATCTCCGCCACCGGGACTGTCGAACCCGAAGAATTGATCAATGTCGGTGCACAGGTCAACGGCAGAATCATGCAGTTCGGTACTGATGCCGACGGAAAAACCGTCGATTACGGCTCTCGGGTCAAAAAAGGCGCAGTCCTCGCTCTCATCGATGATGTAATATACAAATCCGAACTCCAGCAGGCTCAAGCAAGCAAAGAACAGGCAAAAGCCGCAATCCTCACCGCTGAAGCCGCCATCAAGGAAACTGCCGCCAACGAAATCCTCGCAAAAAAAGAATGGGATCGCGTAAAATCACTCGCCGAGAAAAAAATCATGTCCGCCAGCGAAGCCGATTCTGCCAAAGCAACTTATCTCGCATCCATGGCTCAAAGCGCAAAAGCTCAGGCTCAACTCGCTCAGGCAAAAGCCCAGCTCGCCAGCGCCGAAGCCGTTCTCGTCAAAGCTGAACGCAACCTCGAATACTGCTCCATCGTTTCTCCCGTCGACGGCATAATCATTGACCGCCGCGTCAGTATCGGTCAGACAGTCGTTTCCAACCAAACTGCATCAAGCATGTTCCTCGTTGCCAAGGATTTCAAAAAAATGCAGGTATGGGTTTCCGTTAATGAAGCCGATATCGGTGCAATCAAAAACGGTATGCCGGTACGCTTTTCCTGCGACGCTTTCCCAAATGAAACTTTCAACGGCGTCGTACACCGCACCCGCATGAATGCCACTCTCTCTTCAAATGTAGTAACCTATATTGTCGAAGTCAATGCCGACAATTCAAATCTGCGCCTCATCCCCTACCTCACCGCCAATGTAAAATTCATCCGCGGCGAACGCAAAAATGTTCTCGCAGTCCCCAATGCCCTGCTCCGCTTCACCCCGCCCGCCGATCTGCTCGACAAATCCGTGCCGATGCCGGAAATAAAATCACGCCGTGAGGCAATTCTTTATGTTGAACGCAGCAAGGGCAAACTTACCCCCGTCAAGGTAAAAACCGGTTTGAACAACGGCGCACTCGTGGAAATCATTACCGATGAGCTGAAAGAAGGTACTCCTATCGTTTCTTCCATCGAAATGGTCGCTGAAAATGCACCGGCAAAATCAGGCAATCTCAAAAATCCATTCCTCCCAACTCCGACCCGCCGCCGCACCAACCCGCCGAGAAAGTAAGGTCAACAATGGCTGACAATCAACATATTCCACTTATCAAACTTGAAAACATCACCAAAACTTATTTCCTCGGTGAAGTTACCGTCCCTGTCCTTAAAGGGATTTCCCTGACTATCGAACAGGGCGAATATGTCGCTCTCATGGGTGCATCCGGTTCCGGCAAAAGTACTCTGATGAATATCCTCGGATGTCTTGACCGCCCGACTTCAGGAAATTATTTCCTCGACGGCGAAGAACTCGGCAGAGCATCCGGTGACAAACGCGCCATGGTTCGCAACCGCAAAATAGGTTTCGTTTTTCAGAACTTCAACCTGCTCCCGCGCACCAGCGCGCTGGACAATGTCATCATGCCGCTTGCCTACACCGCAGGCGATCTCTCCGGTGCTGAATGCCGCAAACGCGGCCTTGCCGCTCTCAAGGAAGTCGGAATTCTTGACCGCGCCGACCACCACCCGGGACAACTTTCCGGAGGTCAGCAGCAGCGCGTTGCCATTGCCCGCGCACTCATCAACCGTCCGCCGGTCATTTTTGCCGACGAACCCACCGGCAACCTCGACTCCAAAACCAGTGTCGAAGTCATGGAAATGTTCAACAACCTGAATGCCGCCGGAATAACTGTCATCCTCGTCACCCACTCCGACGAAATCGCACAGCATGCAAAACGCGTTATCTGTATGAGCGACGGCGAAATCGTTCCCGGACTTTTCCGGCATAATTAAAGGAGCTATTCATGAAAATATCTGCAACACTCCGGATGTCCATAATCTCACTTGGCAGAAATCCAACAAGAACCTGTCTGACAACTCTCGGTATCGTCATCGGTATCGGTGCCGTTATTACAATGATGGAAATCGGCAACGGTTCCAAAACTTCTCTCCGTTCAACCATTGAAAAAATGGGCGCAAATTCAGTCATGGTCATGCCGGGCGCCATGCGTACGCCCGGTTCTCCGCGCAAAGAAACTGGTTCAGCCGTAACTCTGACCGCCGCAGATGCCGATGCGATCCGTCAGGAATGTCCCAGCGTCGGCAAATGTTCACCGGTTGTCCGCAGCAGCGGCAATCAGGTCGTTTTCGGCAATGCGATATGGAGTCCGGCTGCGATGTACGGAGTTGCTCCGGATTATCTCGCCATCCGCAACTGGCAGATTGCCGAAGGACGCTGTTTCACCAATGAAGAAGTCGATTCCAATGCCCGGGTATGCATTGTCGGCTCAACCATTGTCAAAGAACTTTTCAGCGGCATGTCGCCCGTCGGCAGTGAACTGCGTATCGGCGATGTTTCATTTGAAGTTGTAGGCGTACTGAAATCAAAAGGTGCCAATATGATCGGCATGGACGAGGATGATGTCATTATGGCTCCGTGGTCAACCCTGCAAATGCGTGTTACCGGATTGAAAATGGGCAGTGCAACCAATACGACCAGCACTGTTTCCAATTATCCCGGTGACCGTTTTGTAGTTTCCGGAGTGGCACTTTATCCGGAGCAGGATGTTTCTGTGACGCGCGACAAACTTTTTTATGCCCGGTTCAGCCAGCTCAATCAAATCGTTTTTGAAGCAGTATCAACTGACAAACTGGATCAGGCTCTTATTGAAGTTGCCGAAGTTCTCCGCCGCCGTCACCGCATTTTCGGAGAAAAAGAGGATGACTTTCATGTACGCAATTCGGCAGATTTCATGAATATGCTCAATTCAACCTCAACTCTGATGACCAATCTGCTGCTGGGCGTGGCTCTGATCTCGCTTGTTGTCGGCGGTGTCGGCATTATGAATATCATGCTGGTTTCAGTTACAGAACGCACCCGTGAAATCGGATTGCGCATGGCAGTCGGCGCCAGATCAAAAGATATTCTGATGCAATTCCTCATTGAATCAACCGTTCTCTGTCTTGCCGGAGGCATTCTCGGCATTCTGTTGGGGCACGGAGCGTCATTGCTCATCAAAAATATTGCTCAATGGCCGGTCGAATCAAGTCCCGGTGCAGTTATCGCAGCCGTTGCAGTTTCTGCCGGAGTCGGCATAATATTCGGCTTCTATCCGGCATGGAAAGCATCCAAACTCGATCCCATCGAAGCTTTGAGATACGAATAATAAAACGACTGAATTTCAGCTCTTGACACAAAAAAGCGGCTGTTGCAAAAACCTTGAAAAGGCAGGCAGCAGCCGCTTTTGTTTTTATACAATCTGCCGGATATTATTCAAAGATACTGTCTTTGATATCCTGTGCAAGTTTGCTCCATGCTTCGCGTTCAGGATTTGCGACCATGAATGCTTTGTCCTTCAGATCGTTGACGAGAGGATTGAAATCCTCGGCACCGAAGCCGACATCACTGTGGCGTATCCAGCCTTCGGCGAAGTCAAATTTCTTTGACATATGACCGTAGAATTTGCCGCGGAAGACCAATTCCTTGATATAAGCATCATTGCCCTGACTCTGATCCAGCCAGACTTTCTGGCTCTGATGGCAGGCGAGCATAGCTTTTTTGGTTTCCATGAAAGGAGTGATGTCAACATAGATTTCGGGAACGACAGGCTTGCGGAGACTGTCGGTCAGGCTGTGCGGCATTGAGTGGTAAACCGCGACTTCCTTGAGAGTCGGAGGGAACTTCTGACCGCATTTGTAGTTGCGCATACCGCGGCAGAAAGCTGCGGAAACAGCCAGACGGCCGGTATTGACATGATCTTCCATATAGTCATAAGGACCGTGGGTGAGAACGATATCCGGATTGACTTCGCGCATGATTTCGACGAGCTTGCCGAGAGTTTCGTAGTTGTAGAAAACTTCGAGGTCATCGCAAAGGCTTTCGTGATAAATCGCGCCAGCCATTTTTGCGGCGGCGATAGATTCCTCACGACGGATTCTGACGATATCTTCGTATGTATGCTCTGCTGTACCGAGAGAGCCGTTTGCGACATTGAGATAATGGATTTCGTAACCGGCTTCTTTCAGGCGCAGGAGCGTTCCTGCCATCATGAATTCATCATCATCGGGATGGCAGGAAACAGCTATTGCAACTTTACTCATGATCAATGCATCTCCACATCACAGACGCCGAAGCCGCCGCGATAGA
>JAZSRU010000053.1:0-2188 GCA_045538635.1 Victivallaceae bacterium | reverse complement strand
TGCTCCGTACAAACTGCTGTACTCTGCTCAACTTGCGCGTCAGCGCATCTGTCAGCTTGACTGCAGTGCAGTCACGGGCAAACTCTCAAAATTCTCAAAAATCCCAAAACTCTCACATTACCCGCTATGTCTCTGTCGTATGCCTTCCGGCTATGCCGTGAAAATGAAAAACCAACCCCTTAACAGAAAGGATAAAAATATGAAAAATAACCTCAAACAAGTTCCGATAATGCAAATTATGTCATGTTACATATATTAGCACACAAAAAAACTTTTGTCAATGGAACAAAAAAAATATTTTTACAATTTTTTTTTGCGGAAACTGTAAAAAAAAGAACCAATAAATCACATTCTCTTGAAATAATCAGAAGTAAATGTATATTAAATACGATAATCTTTACTGAAAAGGAATTTCTATCATGCCGAAATATTTGATACTGATACTGGTTTCCGCCTGCATTCTCGGAGTTTATGACCTCTTCAAAAAGGCCGCAGTCAAAGAAAACCGCGTCCTGCCCGTTCTTTTCATCTCCAATCTTGCCGGAATGATATTTTATTTTGCACTGGCAGCTCTGCAGGGCAAATTCATTGAATACGCCACCGATTTCAACGGTACATGGCAATTCTGTCTTATTTTTTTCAAAGCGTGCATTGTCGGTATCAGCTGGGCATTGTGTTATTATGCCATGCGCGAACTTCCGATATCCATTGCATCACCGATCAGAGCGACGGCGCCGTTCTGGACATTTATCGGCAGTCTGATACTTTTCCGCGAATTTCCAAATCTGCTGCAGGGAATTGCGATGCTGGTGATTTTTGCCGGATACTACATGTTCACCGTCATCAGCAAAATGGAGGGAATCAACTTCAAAAGACACAAAGGATTCCATTGCATTATCCTGGGAACCATTGCCGGTTCATTTGCCGCACTCTACGACAAATACCTTATGGGCGTGGTGCAGATACCCAAAACAACGGTACAATTTTATTTCACCGTTGATCTCGTACTGATTTTCGGTATTGCCTGTATAATGCAGAAACTCCTGTCAAAAAATGAACAGAAATTTGAATGGCGCTGGTCAATCGCTATTACCGGAATACTGCTGATAATCGCAGATTATGTCTATTTTTCGGCAGTCAGCATCCCCGGTGTGCAGATAGCGATCCTCTCTCTCATACGCCGCAGTTCATGCATTATCACATTCCTCATCGGATACAAGTATTTCAAGGATGTGAATTTCAAAATCAAACTCTTTTCGCTGATACTGTTCCTGATCGGTGTTGCGCTGCTCGCAATCGCCTGAAATCTCAATAGCCGGATTCTTTCAACACGCCGGCAACATCGGCAAAGGCGCGGTTCAAATGCGCCGCAGCATGAGCATCTGCACTGATAACGACCGGTATTCTGCGGAGATTTGCTTCCCGCAGAATTGCCGCGGATGGATAAGTATCACGGCAGTTTTTGAATCTGCCTGCGGTATTGATTTCGATTGCTCCGCTGCGTGAAGCAATTATATCCAGAACTTTCATCGCGTGCGGCAGATATTTTTTCTCATCTATCAGGGCAAACTTTTTCGGCAGATCGAGATGACCGATAAATGTAAAATATCCGCAATCCGCCGCACCGGAAATCTTCTGCCAATAGATTTCACAGATATCATCTTTTTGCTGTTCGGTCAAATCCGTCCAGTCGGCAATGTCATGGTCTATAGGAAATGTCCCCGCATAATGCACCGAGCCAATCAGATAATCAAACGGATATTCCGCCAAACGCGCCATCACTGAATCAATATTTTCAAAAAAGAAATCGACTTCAAGTCCGAGCTTCAATGTGAATTTATCGCTGTCATATCTCTTTTTAAGCTCAAGCAGAGTTGTAACATATTCATCAAGCCTTTCATGCGCCATGCACCACTCCGCCCAATCGGTCCCGTCATACGGGACTTCGCACCAATGGTCGGAAATACCGAAAACTTTTATTCCGGCAGATATCGCACTCAATACAAGTTCCTCCGGCGAATTTTCTCCGTCGCTGAAATTACTGTGATTGTGAAGCGAATATTCAACTCCCAAACCCGGATAATCTATTTTCATCATAATACAAATTCCTTATTTCTTTTAGCTGTGTTCTAAACGCAGACTGATTTTCTATTGCAAGGGGGCTGATTGCGCCCCCCTGCTACCCCCG
>JAZSRU010000029.1:0-17381 GCA_045538635.1 Victivallaceae bacterium | reverse complement strand
TTGGTCTTATCTGAAACTCCTTCATCTCGCGGTCTGGATTCAAATTCCAGACCGTTTTTTTCTTTGCCTGAAAAGCAAAAGTCAGGTGTTGTGGATATTTTTGATTGAAGCAAACTTTTTGAGAATTTTTCAAGGTTCAAGTATGGTCATTTTTAGTGTATTTGACTCGAACCCCCGACTATTGTTTTTGAGGATTTTACGCTCAAAAGTATGATTTTGGAGAATTTTTTCACAGATTTTTATAAAGGTCTTTGCAAAGGTCGGCTGGGAAATTCTCTGTTTTTATGGCGAAAAACGGAGAATTTGGCTCTATTGTGCCGTGTGTTTCCGTAACTCTCTTATCTCTAAAATCTTACATAAAAAGCCGCGCATAAAGGTCGGCGACCTTTATCAGGTAGAGAATTTCAAGAGAATTCTATTCAAACACACGCTTTTGAGAGCCTATGTCGTTCTCTATGGAGAGAACAGCATCGGGGTAAATACGCTGTAACTCATTGCGGTACAGCCACAAATCACTATAAAAACAAAGAGTTCAATCATACTTGACTGAACTCTTGAGAATTTATAAATGGTGGGCGGTACGAGACTCGAACTCATGACTTCTACCGTGTGAAGGTAGCGCTCTAACCAACTGAGCTAACCGCCCTTTTATATATTTTCATCTAATATAATACCTTTTGCGCCTTTTTTCAAGTATATATTAACAAAATAACTTGATTTTTTCAAAAAATAAGGTATATTGAAAGACGATTATTTATTTTAACACAGGAGGGATTATGTCCGAAAACTTAAAAGCCACGCTCAATATTGACGGAAAATCTGTCGATTTGCCGGTTATTATCGGTACCGAAAAAGAAAAAGGTATTGATATTTCTTCTCTCCGCCAGAAGACAGGTTATGTTACCGTTGACCCCAGCTTTATGAATACTGCCGCATGTTACAGCCAAATCACCTTTATCGACGGTGAAAAAGGTATTCTGCGCTACAGAGGCATTCCAATCGAAGAACTGGTCAAACTTGAATCTTTCACCCAGACTGCATTTTTGCTGCTGCACGGCAATCTGCCGACCCCGCAGCAGAGAACTCAGTTCTCCCGTCTGCTCAATTTGAATTCAATGCTGCACGAAGATATGCGCCACTTCTTCGATCACCTGCCCCGCGGTGCGCATCCGATGCACATTCTTTCAACCATGATCAATGCTCTGGCGATTTTTTATCCCAATGTTGACCTGCTCTCCATTGACGAGGATATCGATCTGTCAAGTGCGCGTCTGATCTCCACGATCCGCACCATGGCAGCATTTGCGTACAAAAAGAACATCGGCGAACCAGTCGTTTATCCGCGCCATGATTTGCCGTACTGTGCAAACTTCCTGAACATGATGTTTGACTCTCCGGTTGCCCCGTATGAAATCAAACCGGAAATCGTACGCATTCTGAACATTCTCTTTATCCTCCACGCCGACCATGAACAGAACTGCTCAACCACAACAGTACGAACCATCGGCAGCGCACAGGTCAATTTGTATGCCACCATCTCTGCCGGCATCTCCGCCCTCTCCGGCCCGCTCCACGGCGGCGCAAATCAGGCGGTCGTTGAAATGCTCGGACGCATCCTCGCCGACGGCGGCAATGTCAAAAAATATGTCGAACTTGCCAAAGACAAAAATAATCCGTTCCGCCTCATGGGATTCGGACACCGCGTTTACAAAACATATGACCCGCGCGCAAAAATCATCCGCGAAGAATGCCATAAGCTGCTCGATCACATGGATATCAAAGACCCACTGCTCGATGTTGCCCGCGAACTCGAAGAATCCGCATTGCAGGATCCGTACTTCATTGAACGCAACCTCTATCCCAATGTGGACTTTTACAGCGGCATAATCTACCGTGCCATGGGGATTCCGGAAAATATGTTTACCGTGATGTTCGCTCTCGCCCGTCTGCCCGGATGGATCGCCCACTGGAAAGAAATGATCGGCGGCGCGACAAAAATTGTCCGTCCGCGCCAGATTTATATCGGTAAAACTCTGGAAGACAGAAATAACTGAAGGTCATTCTGTGGCTGTCAGTTTCATACATTGCGCTGATCTGCATCTCGGAACTCCATTCAAAGGAGTTGCGGGACGCTTCAGTGCCAATGATGCTGATATGAACTGGATTCTGCATGCTCCGGAAGCTGCATTTCAGAAAATTGTTGATTTTGCAATAAAGAAAAAAGTTGATTTTGTTCTTTTTGCAGGCGATATTACCGACTCCGTTAATGCAAATTGGCGGAGTATTTCTGTTTTAACAGAAGGGATAAAAAAACTGACAGAAGCGAATATCAAAGTTTTTGCCGTTGCCGGAAATCACGATGCGCTGCCGAATAAAGCATTGGAACAGGCATTCAAAAATGCAGTTCTTTTCGGCAGCAAAGATATTGAATATCATGAAATCCCCGGCAAGGCAGTCATAGGCGGCATAAGCTTCTGTGCAGAAAATGCAGCAAAAAATACTGCCGCAAATTTTCAGCGGCAAAATTCCGAGCTTTTTCAAATCGCACTTTTTCACGGCAATATCGGCGGCAGACAGGGATATGACAATTATTCCCCCGCCTCGCTCGGTGATCTGGTCAAATGCAATATGGATTACTGGGCATTGGGGCATATTCACGAAAAAGCTTTTCTGTCTGAAAAAAATCCGGTGATTCTTTACAGCGGCGCAACTCTCGCGCGCGATGTAAACGAAAGTTCACCAAAAGGTTTTTACTATGTCAAAGCCGATGACTTCAAAAATGTCGAATGTGAATTTATTGCAAGCTCTCCGCTCATTTTCTGCCGACTGGATGTCAAGCTCGAAAATGCAGATTCCATGGAAAAAATAAAATATCTGTTGCGAGATACCATCCTGGCATATATCACCGCAAATGCCGCTGACAAATACTTCATCGAACTGATTTTGAGCGGCACAACTCCGCTTGACCGGGAACTCAGAGAGCAAAATGAAGAAGATCTGCACTTTCTTTTCTCCAATCTGCTGCCGGGAAACTGCAGAATAGGCAGAATCAAACTGCAAACCTCAAATACTTTTAACACGGAACTCTTCCGCAGAGAAAACATCTTTGCCGCAGATCTGCACCACTCTTTTGAACAGGAAATTTCCGCCGATTTCCCGACAATCAAAGATGAACTCAGCGCGCTGAAACGGAATTACAGCAGTTTTATTGACGGCTCGAACCTGTCAATGGATGAGCTTGCTCATGATGCCGAAAATGAAATAATCCGCCTGCTCACGGAGGATTTAATATGAAAATTCTGGAAATCCAAATCGAAAACTTCGGCAAGTTTCATAACTTTTCATACAAATTCAACGGCAGCGGAATTGAGCTTCTCTCCGGTGAAAATGAATTCGGCAAAACAACTTTGATAACTTTTGTTCAGCGTGTCATTTACGGTTTCCCGGACAAAAGACACGCCGAAAACCTTTACGAATCCGACAGTACCCCATACGGCGGCAGACTGATTTGTAATACCGCTGACGGACGCACCATAGCCATTGAACGCCTCGGAACTGCCAAAGGCGGAACTTTGCGCATATACGATAATACAAGCGGCGAAGAACTTAATCCTGCTGATTACATCAGACAGGGAGCTGAATTTTACCGCAATATCTACATGATTCATCTGAAAGATCTTCTGTCCGAAGCATCACTTCTTTCCGGTGAAGTGCGCCAGCACCTCTACGGTATCGAGCGTGCTTTCGGCAATATATCCCCGGTAAAAATTCAGGAAACTCTGCAGAAAAAATGCGATGCGCTGTACCGTCCCAAAGGATCAGTTCAGCTCATACCAAAACTCGCAAAAGAATTGAAAGAACAGGAAAAAGAACTCTCCGCGCTTGACCTTGAAATAAAAGATTTGAATACTCAATGCGCCGATGAAAAAATTCATCTTGCCAGACATTCATTGTTGAAAAACCAGCTTGCCATTGCAGAAAAAATCAATACTCTGTCTCAAAAAATTGCAGATTTAAAACAAACTGCACAGAAACCATTTGCCGGAGAAATGCCGGATAAATTTCTGCTGGAAAACCGCGAAAAAATAACTTCCCTTACTGAACGACGCCGCTTCGCTGTCGAAAATCATCAACTCAGAATTCAAACCGCAAAAAAACTTTCCGCCCTCGCTTCTGAACTTGAAAAGCTCCAATTCTCATCCGCCGGTGAATATGAAAAAGCTCTGGCAGAATACAACAGCACCAAAACTGCTTATGCCGAAAATCTCATGCGGCAGCAAATCGCCCGCGAAACAGAAGAAAAACTTGCTGCAAAGTTCAAAAAAATAAAATTTGCGGTCAATATTGCCGCTGTACTTCTGGCATTGACCGCGGCTGCAGGTTTATTTTTTAAACTCTATCCGCTGGGAATACTTTTGCTTGCAGTTATTGTTCCATTTTTATTGAAAAAGCCGCAGCCCGAAACTTTTGAAGAACTGAAAGAACCGGAAAACAAAGATGCTTTTTTCAATGCTCAATACGAACTTCTGCAAAAGAAAATTGAATTTGCAAAATTGCAGGAACTTGAAATTCAACTGCAAAAACAAAACTCTGAATTTTTGCAGGAAATCCAATTTTTCAATGCATATCTCCCTGAAAAAACATCAGATTCAGGCGCAGATGAAACCGCCATTCTCCAACAGGAACTCGACAATGCAATACGCTGCGGCATTCAATTTGAAATGCACAGAAAAATTGCTGCCGATGCCGCAGATGAAGCCGGAAAACTCAAAGAAACTGTTGCAATTCTGCAAAATTCCACCCCCGGGATTACAGAAAATATCGAATCGCTGAAAAATGATTTTGCTGAAGCCGGACGCATCTGTACAGAAATATCCATCCGCAAACAGCAGCTCGCCGACAAGAACAATCTTTACAGCAAACTTGAAGCAAAATACCTCTCCGGCAAAAATACTTTCAACGGATATCTCGCTCAATATCTCAAATGGAAAACTGCTCTGAATATCTGGGAAAAAACCGTTGATATTTTTGAAAAAGAGCGTCAGGGCGATGTCATGCAGCTGGCCTCAGAACTTTTTGCCCGCCTCACAAACAACAGATACATCTCTATCCGCAAGTCAGTTTCAAAAGACGGCAATCTGGTCGTTTTTGACGGCAAAAATGACAAAACTGTTGATAAATTGAGTTCAGGAACACGCGAACAACTGCTTTTTGTTATCCGTCTGGCCCTGATTGAATATATTGAAAAAAATGCTCCGCAAAATATCACCATGCCGATTTTAATGGACGATATTTTTGTCAATTATGACCATATCCGCGAAAAAAATGCGTGGGATATTCTTAAAGATTTTTCATCCAGACGGCAGATAATTTTCTGCCGTGCCAAAGAAAAAACTGCCGATGCGTAAAATAATTCACATTGATATGGATGCATTTTTTGCCTCCGTCGAACAGCGCAATCATCCGGAATACCGCGGCAAACCGCTCATTGTTGCCGGTGATCCCGACAAACGCGGTGTCGTTTCAACATGCTCCTATGAAGCACGCGTTTTCGGTGTCCACTCCGCCATGCCGACCAGAACCGCCATGCGCCTCTGTCCGAAAGGGATTTTTATTGAAGGCGACATGCATACTTACAAGGAAGTTTCAAATCGTGTCTTTTCGATTTTTTACAAATACACCACGAAAGTCGAACCGATGTCCATTGATGAGGCGTTCCTCGATGTTACTGAAGTTGTAACGGAGAAACAAAGTGCCACAGAAATCGCATCTTTGATATTACAGGACATTTACAATGAAACCGGACTTACGGCATCCGCCGGAGTTTCATACAATAAATTTCTTGCCAAGGTTGCATCTTCACTCCGCAAGCCTGCCGGACTGTCAGTCATCAAACCGTCAGGTGCGCTCGCTTTTCTTGAAAATCTGCCCATTGAAAAATTTTACGGCATCGGCAAAATTACGGCAAAAAAACTCCGCTCCATGAACATAAAAACCGGAAAAGACCTGAAAGCTCTTGATTTGCAGACTCTCACCAGCCACTTCGGCAAAACCGGAGCATTTTACTTCAATATCGTCCGCGGCATTGACGAGCGCGAAGTGGAAACAGAATCCGCACGCAAATCTTACGGTCGGGAAACAACTCTCATTTCAGACATCACCGATTGTGCAAAAATACGCATTTACATCCGCAGACTCGCGCTGAAAGTAGCCAAATACCTCAAAAATGACAAACTTTCCGGCAGAACCGTTACTTTGAAACTGAAATATGCGGATTTTCAAACTGTAACACGCTCAAAATCTTTCCCGAAAGGAATTTCCGACGGAACCGCCATCGGCGAGATCGCATGCAAACTTCTCGATAAAACTGAAGCCGGGAAACGCCCCGTCAGACTTATCGGTGTCAGCATCAGCAACTTTCCCGATGAAACTCTGCCGCAAAATCAAATCGAACAACTCTCTCTGCCGTTTTAAACTGCCGTATATCAAATTTATCTTTTGATAAGTACAGTTCTGCCTTGAGCGTTACGGACAGTTGTTGTGCTGCCGTTTTTATTGGAAGTTCCGATTATTTTACCTCCGGCGGTACGGAAAGTGCTGTTGTTGCCGGACTTATATTCAATATATTTTATGCGCCCGGCATTGTCACAGTAAGTAACGGTATTGCCGTTTTGAGTTGCCTGCCCGATAATGCGCCCCGCCCCGTCACGATATGTGGTTATTTTGCCGCTGGTGACTGCATTGGCTTTTATACGACCGGAGGCATCCCGGTAAGTCGTTGTCTTGCCGGAGGTCGAAGCAGAACCTTTGATACGCCCCGCGCTGTCGCGGAAAACAAAATTCCCATTCGCTGCACTCACTGCTCCCCCCAGCAAAAGCAGACAAAAAAACAGAAATTTTTTCATCTTCACCTCCTTATGTTTAAAGTACCATACCTGCAATCCATCCGGCTATCAAGAGAGGAATGTTGAAATGGATGAATGTCGGTATCGTTGAGTCATAAATATGGTCATGCTGACCGTCAACATTCAACCCTGCAGTCGGGCCGAGAACGGATTCAGATACCGGAGAACCGGCATCCCCCAACGCTCCGGCTACACCGACAATGGCAATCGTTGCCAGCGGAGAAATACCAAGTTTTATGCACAGCGGCACATAAATCGCTGCAATCAGAGGCACAGTCGAAAATGATGAACCGATACCCATGGTAATCAAAAGACCGATCGCCAGCATCAGAAATACCGCCGCGCCGCGATTCGCCCCCAGCGGACTTGAAGAAATCATCGAAACCATTGTTTCCACGCCGCCGGTCGCCTTCATCACCGATGCGAATCCGCTGGCGGCAATCATCACAATACCGATACCGCCCATCATATAAATACCTTTGGTAAATACATCCTGCGTGTCGCGCAATGAAATAACTCCGGAAATAACAAAAACTATTATTCCCGCCAATGCCGCAATAAACAATGAATCCAGCCACAACTGCCCTGCCAATGCAACTGCAATCGCCACCACTCCGACTGCAACTTTCCACGGTTTAATGACAAATTCAGTCGTACTTTCGCATTTTTTGATAAGTTCGATGTCATAGTTGCGCGGTTTGCGGTAGGAAACAAAAACTGCAATCAAAAGTCCGACAAGCATTCCAAGCGCAGGAATAAGCATTGCTTTAGGTGCCAAATCTGCCGAAACCTGCAGATTATTATCACAAATATTGCGTATCAGAATTTCATTGAGATACATTCTGCCAAATCCGAACGGCATAAACATATAGGGAGTGATCAGACCGAATGTCAATATACATGCAACCATTCTGCGGTCGAGCTGGATTTTCTGGAAAACTCCCAGAAGCGGCGGTATCAGAATCGGAATAAACGCAATATGCACCGGAATCAGATTCTGTGATGAAATCGCCGCCAGAGTCAAAATCAGGATAAGAGTGTATTTGAAAAGAATGATCTTTTTCGGGGAAACATCACCATTGATTTTTTTGAAAAGCATCTGTGCCAGAAGTTCTGTAATTCCGGAACGGGAAATAGCAATCGAAAATGCTCCGAGGATAGCGTAATTGAATGCAATTCCAGCCCCGTTACCCAGTCCCGCACCAAAAGCCTTCATCACCTCCGCTTCACTCAATCCGGCTATAAATCCGCCTGAAACTGCCGCGATTATCAATGAAAAAGCCACATTCATACGCATAATCGACAAAATCATCAGAATACATACAGAGAGAAAAACCGGATTCAATAAAATATCTTTCAACATAAAAAATTCCTTATTTACAAATGATAATGATAACCGTTCCTTAATTTATCACCGGAAGTGATTTTATCAAGGAGAAAGATATGATTTTTCCCAAAATTATCCGCGCGGATGAAATTTTTTGTGGATACTGTTCAGGCGGCTTTTGTCAACATGGGTATAAATTTCCGTTGTACCGATGCTCGCATGTCCCAGCATCTCCTGAATTACACGCAAATCAGCCCCGTGATTCAACAGATGGCTGGCAAATGAATGGCGCAATGTATGAGGATGCACATTTTTGTTTATACAGGCGATCTCAGCGGCAAGTTTTACGATCCCCCAAATCCGTTCCCGGTCAAGTCGGCGTCCGTTATTGGAGAGGAAAAGATATTTTGCTGTACCGCTGACATCCAGCAGCGGTCTGGCATCTGCGATATAACGTTTCAAAAGCAGAACGGTACTGTGCGCGCACGGCACGAGTCTGGTTTTGCTGCCCTTGCCGACCACACGGATCATCTCATTTTCAAAATCTATGCTGTTGACGGTCAGATCTGCCGCCTCTGACACCCGCAAACCGGATGCGTACAGCAATTCCAATATCGCCCGATTGCGGAAAAGCAGCGGCTCTTTGACCGAACAGAGAAATGCAGATAGCAGACCGTCAACTTCATTTTCGCTCAGAAAATCCGGCAGAACGCTCCAGATTTTCGGAGATTCCATAATACTGCTGACATCTTCGCTGATAAAATGTTCCGATGCCAGAAAACGCATCAGCAATTTGATGGAAATCAGACGCCGCGCGATCGTAGTCGGCTCCATCCCCGCCATTTTCAATTCTGTCAGATAGTCAAGAATGGTATCGCGACCGGCAGCAGAAAAAGATTTTACAGAATTTTCTTCCAAAAACTTGATAAAATCACATAAGTCGCTATTGTATGATGAGACACTGTTGCCGGCAAGACCTCTTTCGGCAATCAGATAGTTTATAAACATTGTAAGTTGATTTTTCATAATGACTTAACATAATACAAAAATCGGAGATTGCAAAAAAAATGAGCAAAAAAATTTATCTTTTTCTCGCTGACGGTTTTGAAGAAATCGAAGCTCTCGGTACCGTTGATGTCCTGAAACGCGCTGAACTGCAGGTAATTACGGTCGGCATAAACTGTCAGAAAAACCCTGTCGGAGCACATAATATCAAAGCAGAAACCGACATTCTTTTTGAAGAAACTGACTTTGCCGATGCCGATGCATTGATTCTCCCCGGCGGCATGCCCGGCAGTTTGAATCTCACTGAATACACCCCGCTCCGCAAACTGATTCAGAAAAAAAGTCAGGAAAATGTCCTCATTTGTGCCATTTGTGCCGCCCCCATGGCTTTAAGTCAGGCAGGCTTGCTCCAAGGCAGAACTTTTACCATGTATCCCGGCATGACTTCCTATCTTGCCGACGGCGATCTCCCGACTGCCAACGGCGTTGAAACCGATGGAAATATCATCACCGGCAAAGGTCCGGGACTGTTTTTTGATTTCGCCTGCACCATTGCAGAAAAACTCGGCAATTCAACTCAGGTTGCAACACTCAAAAAAGCTATGTTCTGGGGAGAAAAATAATGGAAGATTTAAAAAAATACTCTTTTGAAGAACTCATGGCTTATCTCGAACAACTCGTTTCCGCCATGGAACGCGGCGACATGCCGCTTGAAAAACTCCTCGAAAATTACGAAAAAGGCTCCGTCATGCTCAAGGAATGCCGCGCCCGTCTTGACCAGTTCCAGAAAAAAATCGAAGTCCTACGCAAAGATGACGGCGCAAACGGTGTCTGGCAGGATTTCACTCCCGAAAACTCCCGCGCGATCAATGCCATCAACACCGCCGAAGTCAAAGTTCAATCCGCTCCGTCCCCTGCTCCGCAACAGCCTGATGACGATTTGCCGTTTTGATTTATTTGAAAGGATATTCTCATGAAAAGATTTTTCACCGGAATTTTTGCAATTTTTCTTCTCGCAGGCTGCCGCACAGCCGCCATCAACAATGCAGCTCCCGCCGCGCCGCAGAAAACTCTGAAAGTCGGTTATTATATCGGAGACGGCAGCAGCGGCAACGGTGTTTACTGGCTGGCAAGACTTTTAGCATATTCTCCGCAAATAAAAATGACTCTCCTTGACGGCAGAGATATTCAAAACGGCGCGCTTGACCAAACGGATCTGCTCGTCATCCCAGGCGGTGACAGCTGGCGCCAATCCGACGATATTGGCAAAAAAGGCAAAGAAATAATTCGCAATTTTGTCAAAAACGGCGGAGCTTACTGGGGAGTTTGTGCAGGTTTTCATTGCGCACTTGATAAACCTGACCGCTTGGGACTCGTCCCCTACAAATGGATCGACGGAGTCCGCGGCTCCAGAGCCAAACTCGCAATCGATATCAATGACGCAGGCGCAAAAATCCTGGATATCAAAGGCGGCAGATATTTTGCCACCTATTCTCACGGTCCGATCAGCCGCGAAATCAACGAATGGGAACACGGCAGAGTGCAGACTCTCGCAATTTATAAAAGCACTGTCAGCGAAATCGGCAGAAAAAGCAATTTCATGAACTCGCCCGCACTCATTTACGGCAACTACGGCAAAGGCAAAGTCATCGCCACCAGCTTTCACCCCGAAGTCCACCGCGAAAATGATGTCATCTCCATGGGATGCATTTATGCCGTGACCGGAGTCAAGCCGACACCCGTTTATCCCGTAAAAAATTACCGCCCCGTCAGAGTCGCATACCTCACCTCTTATACCGCCGGCAAAGAGCCGATCGTTGAACTGCTCAAACTCGATCAGGAAAAAGATTTGGATGTAAGATTTCTCTCCTCAAATGAATTGAGCGACGGTCTGCTGCTCAATACCGATGTCGTAATCATCCACGACTCCAATGCCAAAGCCAGAAAAAACACAATCAACCAATACAGAAAAGATTTTGAAAACTTCCTCGAACGCAACGGCAGGATCATTGCAGGCGAAAAAATGCGGGAATATCTCCCCTCTCACAAAAATGTAAAAATCATTCCGTCGGGTCAATCATTTACCCGCGAAGCATTGAGAAAACCGTAAAAAATTAAAATGAAAAAATGCGGGGAAGCCTTTTCCGGCTTCCCCGTTTTTTTATTGTTCTTTTGAAATTTTTATCCGGGTGAAAAATGAATCTGTTATGCCTCCGAGATAAGAAATCCCGAGCATTATAAAACCGAATTTGCCAGCCGAATCTTTATAAAGAAATGCCGCTCCGGTAAAGTATAACGCCGCCATGATCGCGTAAAAAATAAAATGCACAGCAGGTGTCTTGCGCCACGTCATGTAACAAAGATAAACCAGATGCAGGCCAGGTATGAAACAGAAATTTTTGTGCAGCTTCAACTCTTTGTCATGCAGACGCAGAATAAGCGCATACAGCCACACCATGACAAAAATAAATATTCCGCTCCACAGAAAAAATGTATTGCCGTCACTCAAGCCCGTTCCGGCAAGAATTATTCCCGCAAAATAAAACAGTATCAGCAATATATACAATGCCGAATTTTTCAACTCTTTCAATATTCCGCCCAGCAAATACAGCACATTTACAAACGGTATCCATGCCAGTATCCGCCATGTACTGTTCAACTGGAGCAGAAATTCATGATCAAATTCATCGCCGTTTTTCGACATGACAATATTTTCTGCAATGCCTCCATCTGACGGAATTTCTGTTTCTCCTGTACTCAATGACTTCAACTCTCTCATGACACTTTCGCACGATTGAACAAAAAGTTCAATATCTTCATCGGACATTTTAACGCTTTCATGCGCGTTCTGATTTCTGACCGAAGCAATATAATGGAGAAGTTTGATACATTCCGGAGTCAGTCTGTCGCGCAGAAAATCAGTTTTGTCATGCAAGCCGGCAGCAACCGCACCAAGCCTGGTCATTTCACTCTCGATGTCACGGCTCAAACTGATAATAATTCCAGTCTGCTGAATGCTTTTCATATCGGTATTTTCCATATTCCTCCTTACAACATTGATTGTGCATCAATATCCGCATACGCCTCCACATCACGCGGAATCGGGCGCTTGAAGAGCAGAAACCGTATTTTCTCGCGGATCACTTTCAATTTCTCTCCGCGGATCACCAGCATATATCTGAATTTGCCCTTGATCCGCTCTATCGGCGCAGGCGACGGCCCGGAAATAAGCGCTTCACTGTGGATATATTCCATAAGTTCAGATTTAAAATACTCTGCATACTGCAGGCAATGCACCTCATTTTCGCTCTTGAAATGAACCGTCATCAGATGACCGAACGGCGGATATTTCAAAACCTCACGCACCGACATATCAAATTCATAAAAACTTTCAAAATCATCTGCCGCCGCATAACGGATCGTTTCATTGTCCGGATTGTAAGTCTGAAGCATAACTTCACCACGCACTTCACCGCGCCCCGCCCTGCCCGCAACTTGAGTTATCAACTGAAATGTACGCTCCGGCGCACGGAAATCCGGCATCATCAAACCATGATCCGCATGAATAATCCCCACCAGAGTAACATTCGGAAAATGAAGCCCCTTGGCAATCATCTGCGTACCTATCAGAATATCAATATCGCCGCGTTTGAATGAATTCAACATTTTTTCATAGGACTCGGCATTTTTCATCGTATCGCTGTCCATGCGGCCGATACGGGCATTTTTGAAAACAGCAATTGCTGCGCTCTCTATTTTCTCCGTACCCACCCCCATAAAACGGATTTCCGGCGATTGGCAGCTCGGACAAACTTCCGGAGCTGGAATGACTTCCCCGCACAAATGACAGCTCAAAGTTTCATTTTTGCGGCTGTATGTATAGCTTACGGCACAATTGGGACACCGCGCTTCATAACCGCACAATTCGCAATGCATCACGCGGGCGTAACCTCTGCGATTGAGAAAAAGTATCACCTGTTCGCCGCGGTTCAACCTGTCATATATCGCATTGACAAGAAGCGGAGAAAAAAATGTCTTTTTGTTTTCATTGTCAAGTGCCGCCATGCGCTGATCAACAATTTTTATGAGCGGTTTCTGCTTGTCATCAACCTTTGACCGCATGGTGACAAGGTGATATTTACCATTTCTGGCATTGTAAAAAGATTCCGCCGACGGAGTTGCCGAACCGAGTATAACCACCGCATTTTCCAGAAAACCGCGCATCACAGCAACATCACGCGCATGATAACGCGGTGCTTCGGACTGCTTGTAACTTGATTCATGTTCTTCATCGACGATGATCAAACCGACTTTGCGGAACGGGGCAAAAAGTGCCGACCTCGCACCGACAACAATTTTCACCTCACCATTGTTTATCCGCATCCATTCATCAAAACGCTCGCGGTCGCTCAACTGGCTGTGCAGTACGCTGATATCATTGCCGAATCTGGAACGGAAACGGCGGACAGTCTGCGGCGTGAGAGAGATTTCCGGCACGAGAACGATTGAATCAAGCCCGCGCTCAAGAGCTTTGCCGATAGCCTGCAGATAAACCTCGGTTTTGCCGCTGTTGGTAACGCCGAAAAGGAGTATTGTACGCTTTTTTTCCTGCGGATCATCAAATAAATTTTCAACAAGATCAATAGCTTTCTGCTGATCTGCATTGGGGGTAAGCGGCGCGCTGCGGACAGCTTCGCGCCCTTCAAAGAGGTCGGAGCGGACAATTTTTTCCGAAGTTGCGACAAGACCTTTTTCCTGCAAGGTTTTCAATACAGCAGCTGTAACAGAACAGTTCTCCGTTATCTCATCGGCACTGCTGTCGGGATTTTCTTTCAGAAATTTCAAACAGTTTATCCGTTTGACCGCGCTTTTTTTTGACTCATTCTGCTTTATAAATTCTTCACATACGGCGGCATCAGCGATATGATAAACTTTTACAATTTTTGAATGTATTCTGCCGGAACGCACAGCCCCGGGGAGCAAAGTACGGATCGCCTGCTCCTGACTTGAACAGTAGTAATCTTTTATCCAGTCGCCAAGTTTAAGCAGATTTTCCGGGATACAAACACCGTCCCTGTCCGCGATTTCTAATGATTTCAGAACCGGATAGTCAGACTTTGCCGCAAGTTCCAGCACAAAACCGTAACGGTATGAATTGCCGAACGGCACACGAACCCTGGAACCGGGGCGGATTTGAGCTTCGATTTCAGCGGGTATCTGATAATCGAAAACTTTATCAAGTGAAAGATCTGTTATTACCTTTGCTATCATAGGAAAAAAAAACCGGCATAAACGATTTTATGCCGGCTGAAATTCAAAGATGAAACTTTATCAAGCCATGGTATTCATCAATTTGTCCAACTGAGATTTCTTATTTGCAACCTTGTTGGCATGGAGAGTACCGACTTTAGCAGCTTTGTCAAGTTTGCTGCGGGTAATTTTGAGGAATTCAGCAGCAGCTTCTTTGTTGCCTTCAGCGACAGCAGCGCGGAATTTCTTTTCATAAGTTTTCAATTCGCTGGTACGGGCGCGATTGCGGAGATTTGCTTTTTTGCTGGTTTGCAATCTTTTGATTGCGGTTTTCAAATGAGCCATTTCTTTACCTTTTGTTTTTCCGGCAAGTCTTTCGGTCAAAGACTTTCCTATGTTTTTAATTTTTTATAAAATTTTATTTAGCAGTCGATTCCAATAATTTGCCACATTTTTTCAAAATTTCAAGTCCTGAAACAGATTTTTTGCATTTTTTCATAGAAAAAAGCGTACTTTTTGTTTTCACTGGTTGCATTTTGACAGAAAAAGTGTAAATTCTCTCAACAAAAAACAGGAACAGCAAAATGTTTGACATCAAAAATTTGAAAAATATAACCCTGGAAGACCGTGATTTACTCGAACCTTTTCTTACTTCTCTCAATGAATTCAGCTGTGAAATGAGTTTTGCCAATCTGGTGATGTGGCACGAGGCATACGGCACTCAATTTGCTTTTGACGACATGAAACGGCTGCTCCTCTACTCTCCGGTCGAAAAAATGATTTATTTTCCGCGCGGAGCAGAAATATCCCCTGCCGAACTTGCAGATTTGAGTTCATTTTTTGCCGGAGCAAATCTGACGGACAACATTGTTTACGATATTCCGGAATCGTATATAAATGCACATCCGGATATCAAAAAATATTTTAAATTTGAGCCGGATGAGGATATATTTGATTATCTCTATGATAATCAACATCTTGCAGATTACGACGGCAGCAAACTGCGCAAAAAACGCAACCTCATAAAACAATTCATCCAAAACTGTCCCGACTATAAAATAATCCGTCTCGATGAAAATTCAGCAAACCGTTTTGCCGCTCTCTCAGAAAAGTTGAATTCACGCCTTGAACAATGCGATTTTCTGGCAGATGAAAACAAAGTCATCGCCTTTGCCTGTCAGAATTTCCGCAGTATCGGTCTGGATGGCATACTGCTCAATGACGGCAAACAGGATGTCGGTTATTCAATCTGGTCACAGCTCAATACGAATGTCGCTGATATCCATTTTGAAAAAGCCGACCACACCGTCAAAGGCGCGCCGCAAATGCTGACACGCGAATGTGCCGCCCTGCTCGCCGCACAAAACATCAAATACATGAACCGCGAACAGGACCTCGGTTCCGAAGGTATCCGCAGAGCCAAAAACTCTCTCGATCCGTCATTTCTCTACCGCCGCTATACACTGCATACAATTTGACATAAACCAACGAAAAACACAATTATAAATCATGGAAACAGAATTTATAAAAACTATGATTTGCAATGACTTGCACAAACTCGGAGTCAATACCGGCGATACCCTGCTCGTGCATTCCTCCCTGAAATCACTCGGCCCCGTCCCCGGCGAAGCTGAAACCGTGATAAACGCACTCCTCGAAGTCCTCGGCAATAACGGAACTTTGCTCTTCCCCGCGCTCTCGTTTTCATCAGTCAACGCCGCGTCACCATATTTCGATCAGCAGCCCCCCCCTGCTGCGTCGGCGGCTTGGCAGAATACTTCAGAACCAGCCCCGGCACCGTCCGCAGCATTCATCCGACCCATTCAATGTCCGGAGTCGGCAAAAATGCCGGATTTCTCCTCAACAATCATCATCTCGATACGACCTCCTGCGGCGAAAATTCGCCTTTCCGCAAACTCAAAGATATCCCCGGCAGCAAAATATTATTCATCGGCTGCGGCATTGCCCCCAATACATCCATGCATGCAGTCGAAGAACTCTTCAACCCGCCATACCTGCACGGAGCCCCGCTGACTTGCCGGATAACCACCGCTGACGGCAAAACAAATTCAATGACCGTCCGCAGACACAATTTTGCAGGCTATGCCCAAACCTATGCACGCATGGCTTATCTGCTGTCGCCTGCAGAGTTGCGTTACGGCAATATCCTGTGCGCTTTCTGCGCATTGATGGATGTTCAACCAATGTGGCAGAAAGGCTGTGAAGCTCTGGAAAAAGACCCGTTTTATTTTGTGCGTCCGCTCAAACCATAACTGTAAAAACTTTGGCTCTGTACTAAACATTGACTGATTTTGTATTGCAAGGGGGCTGATTGCGCCCCCCTGCTACCCCCGCAAGGGGATGTCCATCCCCGTTTTGTTACGGCATAGCCGAAAGGCGCATGTTTGAATGGTGTCAAGCATTATTTGCGGTGAAGTATTTGCTTCATCCTTCCTCTTTTTTGAGGAATGATGAATCAAATCTTTCACCGCGATTAGCCATAATTGGGGTATTGCCGCTTTTTTTGCACAAAAAAAGCTATACCCCAAACCCCTTAATTTTTTCAAATTATCAGTTAATGTTTAACTTTTATGCACACCTCATAAATTAAATGCTGCAAAAAAATGGGGCTGTTGCAAAACCTCAAAAAAGGTGAGCAACAGCCTTTTTCTATTGTTTGAGCAGAAAAGAAGAACTATAATAAGTCATGACTGGAGAAAATCATAACTTATTTTACAAGTTTTCAATGTCAGTTGTCCCTTTTCTCAAACGGTCAGTTTGAGAAAGAGTAGATTGGATATATTTTTAAGGAAATAAAAAAAATTCGGAATTGTTTTTATCGGTAACAATAGCAATTCCTCTTAAAAGTTTTTGAAAGATGGGGTGCGGGGAAG
>JAZSRU010000002.1:0-1856 GCA_045538635.1 Victivallaceae bacterium | reverse complement strand
GCATCAATCGGGGCGCAGTAAAAAGATCCGGATTCAAGAGCGACCTTCCCGTTGATGTATATTTTACAAAGATCATCTGCGGCAAAGTTCAATACACCTGAAACGACCTCATCAGGCAGTTCAAACACCTGCCGTAAGGATATCGTCTGCTGCGGAGCAAAACCTGAATTGCTCCAAATCCACATCGGCAGTCTGTTCTGCGGATTTGATATGGTCTTTACCGTTGTCAGTTCTTTTTTACGGAAACCGAAGTTTTCAACTTTGATACCTTTGAATGAAAAGTTTTTATTTCCTCTGGGAACATAACATCTTATAACGATATGATTTATGGGTTTTGATGGATAAAATACACTTTTTCTGAAAGTCCATTCTCTGTCATCTGAAGAAAAAAGCAGACCGTTGCGGAAATTTTCTCTTCCGCCGTCAGCATAGAAACACGATACCATGAAAAATGCATCACAATCCCCCTTGCCATGAACAGAAATCACTACAGGTGCAGAAGAGTGCTGGCGGAGCATTACAGGACGGGAATCAAGCGTGGCAGGGGCATCCGCTTTGGAACTCAAAACGACCTCTGTCGAAGCTGAAACATTTTTATAAATATTTTTATCAAAAGTTTCAACCGCCTGATTGAAATTACTTTTGCCAGAACGCACAAGACGAAAGTTGCGTATCTCAAAAGTCCCTTTGACATCGGCAAGGTCGCACCAGAGTGAGACGGATTTGATTTTTTTATCGACTTTAAGTTTTGCACTGCGTTTTCTCCAACCGACTGTCGCAGTAAAACGTGGACCGAGCAATTTACGGGTACGCGATCCGTCAGCGAAATTGATATTCAGCAGTATCATACCGCCGCGCGGAGACTCGTTTGCGGCGGCTTCAATATCAGCTCTGCCTTCATAGGTCAAAGTAATCTCCTCATTGTCAATACTGTTTTCGAGCGGAACATCTATTGAACACGCTCTGATCAGAAGCATATCGGGTGAAGAAAGAAGCATAGCCCCATTGTCAAGAAGTTTGAGAGTTCCCTTTGCATTGGCTTTTTCGGTATTTTTCCTCCAGCCGTAAGCAGAGTTAAGAAAAACCTCCTGCTCAGCGGCACAAACAGTCAGAAAAGAAAACAATGCAGCAGCGGCAAGTAAAATATGTTTGCATTTCATTGTGTTATATTTCCTTTCGTTCAGTTGCGGGTAACTGTTGCGCCGTTGCGGTCGATGGCGCCGACAGTATAGTTCCAGCTGCTGTTGCTGACCTGAAACTCCTGAATGATATGGTCGAAAAGAGTTCCCGCCTGATTGAAGCTCTGCACATGACCATCCATCGCCAGAACATTGCCGCTGCCTCCGTGAACACGCATGGAAAAGAGTCCGTCATAGTTTCCCCCCAGCGAGCGGACACAGAAGTAGGTAGTATGATTCAGACTTACACGGTTTTGAGTATCGGCAATGTAATAATAGTTTGTCGGGTACTTCAAAAGTCGCGGGCACATAAAGGTACTGTCACTTTCGCCCTGATAGGCAATGACCCGCTGAATGTGTTCAGGTATATGCGTGGTGTTGAAACGACAACCGTAAACGCCATCACGCCCTGTTACAGTGACACTGGGGCAGTGAAGCAGAGGATCATCCTGCACAGAATATCCTGTATTGAGATATCCCGCCGTTATCATGCCGTCAGTGAAGCGTCCGCGTTTGTTGCGTTCAAGCATTATCCAGCCTTCACTGTCATCGGAGTATTGATTGAAGATGAAGCCGAGCTGTTTCATGTTATTCACACAGCTTATCATCCTGCCGCGTTCTCTTGCGCTGTTGAGCGCGGGCAGCAGTATTGCTGCAAGAATGGCGATAATTGCTATC